>NZ_JBFRTN010000024.1:0-42280 GCF_041474095.1 Vibrio sp. 10N.222.54.A3 | reverse complement strand
GAAGTTTAAATCAGAGTGCAGGGTAAACTAAGCGTTCGCCGGTTCAGGTTTTGCTTCTAGTTTTTTCTCTTCTGGAGATAAGCTCTTTTCATATTTTCCGTACTTCCACCACGCGTAGCCAAGGAAGATAACAATCCCGCCCACGTTGTAGAAGATGATGGTCATGATGTCAGCACCTGTTGGGAAGGTTGACGCAAAGAAGCCAACAGTGAAAATGCCGATCAGAATCGAGACCACGGTAATGCCTGTCATACGTGAGCCCATTCTGAAATCACGAGGTAAGTGATCCAACTTCAAACGTAAATTAAGGTACGCGATCATGATGAATAGCGGTGGCAACATCGATGCTGCAGCTGTCATGTTGATAATGGTACTCATCAGATCTTGAACCGTATCGGACGCCAGTGTCGGAATGAACATCAGTGGAATCACAATCAAGAACTGAATCCAAGCCGCACGCTCTGGAACGCCTTGTTTGTTTAGAGCGACCGTTTTCTCACCGAAGATACCTTTAGGGATTTCAGAGAAGAAAATCTTAACGGGTGTCGCTGTCCACATCAGTAGAGAGCCCAGCATCGCCGTGAATGAAACCACGCCCACAAAGCGATTCATTAGGATTTCAGATAACCCAAAGTGTCGTGCTAGCCCTTCGAATACCTGCACTGAGCCGCCAGTAAATTTAAGCTCTTCTCGCGACACAAACACGTTTGCTAGTACTGAACCCACCGAGTAAAGCGCTCCAATGAAGATACCGGCAATGATGATCACTTTAACGAAAGACTTGTGACCACCTTTGATGTCATTAACGTAAACCGCTACCGATTCTGCACCGCCAGCCGCCATGAAGATCCAAGTGATTACCCCAAGGAATGCCCAGTTAAAGCTTGGTGTCATCGCTTCAATGGTGATTGGGTCCGCCGGTTCGATACCACCGATCAAGGCACCGCCTGACAGCAGAATGTAAGACATGGTCAGAAGCAGCATCAATGACGAAGTTAATGAAGTGATAGGGCCTAATAGTTTCGCGCCGTTGTTAGAAATATGCGTCGCGACCGCAAACAAAATGGTACTCAATATCGCGGTGGTAATTGGCGTGAAGATGTACTCGAAACCTAAGAACGCATAAGACGCGTAAGCGATGATTCTAGGCAGTAGAGACGTGAAGAAGAATAGGTTAACAAACCAGTATGTGTAAGCTGAAATAAACGCCCAGCGGCCGCCTAGAGAGCTTTTAACCCATGAGTAAACGCCCGCTTCTGAGTCTTTATTCAGGGATACGAACTCAGCAACAATCAGACAGAAAGGAACAAAATAAAAGATGGTTGCTAAAAAGAACATCGGAGCCGAGGAGAGGCCGATTTCGATGTTGTTATTAATGATGTTATTGAAGCTATATACCGCCGCGAAGGTCATAGACAGTAGGGCAAACTTGCCTATCGTACTGCGTTTATTATCGGACATGATGTTCTCCGGTGAATCACGTTGATGATCGTTATAACTTGGTCCTAGATAGGGTGAATCTAGGCCGCACTTTTATTGTTATGTTGGTTTGGCAAACACCAGCTTTGCTTTGTCAGGGTTGGCTCGTTGTTATTTTTATTCGATGTACGATCGGACGCATAAGTATTGGTTTTTATTGATTTCAGTAAATTTATTACCGAAATCAAGGGGCAAAGACTAATGCGTTCTACAAAGAGATTACGTATTTCATAAGCGACGTTTTTATGGGGCTTGTAGGGGCTTTGTGTCGTTTTTTTTATATGAACCAGTTTGTCTCTTCAGCAAGAAGATTAAAGATTAAGCGGCGGGAAGTTAATCGAAATTGATCAAATATGTGACATTGAGTAAATATATTTAGTTAATGTTTTACCTTGGTTTTTGTAGCTGTTTTATTTAGCGACTTATCGGTGTTTATGAGAGGTCTACACTTGACGGAATGGCGTTTTTATTCTTGTTATTAAAGTTTTAATTGGTTGATTTAAATGAAAAAAAAGCGCCGTATTAGGCGCTTTTTTATAAATACTGAAGGTTAACTAAGGTTACGACTGCTTAGCCGTTTCTAGCTTAGCTTCTTTTCCTGCTTGCTTCTTTTCAAAGCGAGAGATCCACCACCATGCAATGCCGGAGAATACCGCTGTCATAAATACGTTGATGAAGAAGGCTTGAACTAGGTCTACACCTGTTGGGAAGGCTGACGCTGTCATGCTCACAACGAAGATACCAATAAGTACTGATACTACTGCCATACCTTGAACTCGAGTACCCATACGGAAATCACGCGGTGTTTCGTCGTGTTTCAAGCGGAATACAAAGTAGGCCACCATGATGAAGATTGGCGGTAGCATTGCGGTACCTGCTGTTAGATTGATTGCTGTATTCATCATGTCTTGTACAGATTCAGAGCCGAAGCCGTTCACCACAAGCATCACGAATACAAACGCGAACTGCCACCAAGCTGCACGTACTGGCACACCGTGTTCGTTAAGCTCTGTTGTCTTCTCGCCGTAAACACCTTTAGGAATTTCAGAGAAGTGAATTTTTACTGGAGCTGCTGTCCACATCATCATCGAACCGAACATAGCAACGAATAGGATAATACCGACGAAGCGACCCGTTAGAGATTGTGAAATGTCGAAGTAGTTCGCCATACCTGTGAAGATTTCAACCATGCCGCCAGCGTAGGTCAGTTCATCACGAGCAACGAATACGTTTACTAGAAGAGAGCCCACTGCGTACATTGCGCCGATTGCGATACCTGCACCAATGATAACCTTGATGAAAGACTTGTGACCGCCCTTAACATCGTTTAGGTAAGCGGCTGCGGTTTCTGCACCACCGGCTGCTTGGAAGATCCAACACATGATACCTAGCGTTGCCCAGTTGATGGTCGGTGTCATTGCTTCAAGCGTGATTGGTTCTACTGGCTCATGGTTGCCGCCCAGTGCCATTAGTGCACCGATAACGTAGATTGCAAACAGAGCGAATACACCGTAGGCCACGATCTCGGCAATCTTACCTAGCCAGCTCGCGCCTTTGGTTGAGATGTGAGTTGCTGCAGCAAACAGAGCAATCGAGATAGCCGATGTGACGACTGGCGAGAAGGCGTATTCATAGCCCAACATCGCGTAAGACGCATAGGCGATTACGTTTGGTAGCAGGGATACAAACCAGAAAAGGTTTACGAACCAGTATAGGAAGGAACCTAGGTAGGCTGCTTTTGAGCCTAGTGGTTTTTTTAGCCAGTCATACATGCCTGACTCAGAATTTTTATTTGCTGATACGAATTCAGCAATGATGAACACGAACGGAATGAAGTAAATAAGGGTCGCGAGCAAAAAGATAGGGGCTGAACTCAATCCCAATTCGATGTTGTTGTTTACAATGTTGCGAACGTTAAATACCGCTGCAAATGTCATGGAGAGTAGGGCAAATTTGCCTAACTTACCGCGTACAGATTCAGACATAGTGTCCTCCGAGGAATCACGTAATTATAGTCGTTATTTCTCAATGCTTCCTTGTAGGGAGGAAGCATTGAGGCTTTGTTCAGCATGTTGGAGCCTTGAACGGCAAGGCTCGATACATACTGTGAATAGATAGCGTTATTGTTTATTTATTGAGGAAGTAACCGTCTTCAATGGTCACTTTCAGTACCACTTTTCGAACTCGGTTATCACCGTGGAAACGGTAAGCCTGATTGTTGTCAAAGATCGCCACTTGGCCTTCAGCTAGCTCACGAGTTTCACCGTTCCCCATTAGGTGTTCGCGGTCGGTTTCATCGCTATAAGCTTGGATCTGCTCTAGCTCTGATTTCGCTGCGAATTCAACCGTTTCACGGCCTTCTAGGTAGTAGTGCACGTCGAAGTAACGACGATTACCGGTGAAGTTTTCTGTGTTACGAGCCACACCGTCTTCAATCATGTAAGCCAGTGAATCACCAATTGAATACATCACGCCATCTTTGATGTTTCCGATGTTTTCAATCGCTTCTACACAGCGTTGCCATTTACGACCATCGCGGTAGACGACTTTAAATTGTTCTAAGTTCTCTAAAACGATCATCGCTTATGCCTCGTTCAGTTGTGGTTGAGCTTTTGGTGCATTCACCGTAAAAAACTCATCGCCAAAGTTGTGATTGATTAGGTGCTGCGCATCGCAATCGCCTGCTTGGAATGGAATCAGAGTTAAACCGTAGCGGAACTCGTCCATGTAAACGCGGTAAGAATCGAGCACTTCGCTGCCCCAAGAGTTAGAGCCTAAGCCCATCACTTGGTGATCTAGGTTTAACGTGATGTAACCGCTTTTCTCTAGCTCAATGGTGTGTTGTGCTTGGTGCAGGTTTTGGTTGGTGTAGAACCATGCGCTGAAGTTGATTTCTTGCTGTGGTTTTACTGCAATACCATTACCCGCGCGGCTTGAAAGCGCAGCCCAACGAACGTGTTGGCGGTTGCCGTTGTTCTGTGGGAACGGGTAGTTCTCGAACATGTCTGCAACGGTTGATTGGTACACATCAATCATGTTGGCTTGCTTGCTGTCTTGGTAGTTCTCTTCAGGGCCGCGTCCGTAATATTGGACTTGGTCGAAGTCGCCGTTGATGCCCATATCAAAACCAATCACAGGAATTACATGAGGGTACTCACCGTAACATTCGCCGCTTAGCTCAACGTTCAATTGGCCTTCAGCATTAACTTGGTAGCGATATTCACAACGCATGCCGAAATCGAATACTGGTGGAGCAATGATGCTGGTGGTGGTGATCTCTACCTTGCCATTTACCTGTTCAACGTTAACGCATTCAAGGTCAATGCTACGGAAGTGCTCCTGCATAATTTGCACGTGTGCAGGCTCCCAGTAACCATCGTGCTCTTGTTTATGGTTATCGATCATTGGCTTGAAGAAGTTGATTCGTGGTTCTGACTTAATCATCTCTTCGCCATTGACCAACCATGACGTCAGCTTGCCGTTCACTTTCGAGAAGTTCAGTGCGAAGTTGTGGCCTTTGATTAGGTAAGCTAAACGAGACTCTTCCACATTCAGTGCTGTCGCATTGTTGTTAGTGAAGGCTTCTAGCTGTGCTGTGTTCTCTTTCACTTGGAATTGATACACCGCGATGTCGTGGTTCGCTTCGCTGTAAGGCGTACGAGAATCCTTGCGCACGGTAAAGTTCACAAACACTTCGCGCTCATCAAGTTGTGGCAAGTTAAGTGTCAGTTCACGGCTCGAGTTTTCTGCCAGTTCTTCAATCTTGATGTGTTGCACAGCAATGGTTTCACCTTCAGCACGGATTTCCGCAGTGATGGTGTAGTCATCGATGTTTGAGAACCAAAGTTTGTTGTCTACTGTGAAGGTGCCGTCTTCAGCATTGAAGTCACGGATCTTCACTGGTGCGATAACCTGCTTGTACTCTTTTAAGCCTGGCCCCGGTGTTTGGTCTGGGTAGATCAAACCGTCCATGCAGAAGTTGTAGTTGTTCGGGTAGTCACCGTAGTCACCGCCGTACTTATAGAACTCAGTACCCGCTTCATCACGCGCTAGAATGCCGTGGTCACACCATTCCCAAACGTAGTGACCTTGAATTGCATCGTGCTTGTAGAACACGTTTTGGTATTCGGTTAAGCCACCTGGGCCATTACCCATTGCGTGTGCGTATTCACAGATAATGCGTGGTTTTTCGTGTGGGAATTCACCGAAGGCATTCATCAGTTGAGCACGTGAGTACATGGTTGAAATGATGTCGACCACTTCAGCATCGCGGTCTTCTTCATAGTGAACCAAGCGGGTGTCATCAATCGCTTTTGCCGCATCGTACATAGAGCGGATATTGCAGCCGTAGCCTGATTCGTTACCTAAAGACCACATGATGATAGAAGGGTGGTTCTTCTGAGCGTGGATATGACGTTCGATACGTTCAATAAACACCGCTTCCCATGCGGCATCGTTAGTGATGCGGCTTAGGTCGCCAACGTTAGCAAAGCCGTGAGTTTCGACATCGGTTTCGCCCATAACGAATAGGCCATAAATATCACACAGTTCGTAGAAGCGTGGGTCATTCGGGTAGTGCGCAGTACGTACTGAGTTGATGTTGTGCTGCTTCATCAACACCAAGTCTTTCTCAACGCGATCCATGCCCACAGCACGACCTTTCAGGTGGTCGTTGTCGTGACGGTTTACACCATGCAGCATCACGTATTTGTTGTTGATGTAGAACAGACCATCGCGAACTTTAATGTCTCGGAAACCAACGCGCTGTGGAATCACTTCTAGCACTTCGCCGTCTGTGTCTTTTAGCGTCAGCAACAGTTGGTAAAGGTATGGGTTTTCAGCATTCCATTGAACAGGGTTCACCACATCGATAGAGAATTGAGTGTTCGCATTGCCGCCAGTCTGTTGGTTAGGAACAGTTAAGTTATCTACTGAGCCTTGCGAGATAACTTGGCTGCCATCAAGCAATGCGTACTCAAGAGTTGCGTTAGTCGCTGCTGCTAGGTTTTCTAGAGCAACGTTGCACGAAAGGGTCGCGCTTTGGTAAGCGTCGTCAAAATCAGTACGAACCATTAGGTCTTGAACGTGAAGTTGTTCTTTACCAACAAGGTAAACATCACGGAAGATGCCGCCTGTCCACCACATGTCTTGGTCTTCAATGTAGGTTGAGTCGGCCCATTGCATCACGCGAATAGAAAGTAGGTTGTTGCCTGCTTTTACGTGGCTAGAGAGATCGAACTCAGCGGTGAGGCGGCTGCCTTTGCTGAAACCCACGTACTCGCCGTTTACGTAAACTTCGAAGTAAGTCTCTACGCCATCAAATTTGATGATGGTTTGCTTATCGTCCCAGCTTTCGCCAAGGAAGAAAGAGCGTTGGTATGCGCCTGTTGGGTTGTCTGATGGTACGAAAGGCACATCAATTGGGAATGGGAAACCTTCATCTGTGTATTGAAGATCACCGTGGCCTTCCATTTGCCACATGTTTGGAACCGTAATGTGGCCCCAGTCTTTCATTTCTTGAGAGTAGAACTCTTCAGGAACTAATAGTGGATTGGTGAAATAGCTAAAATTCCATTGGCCACTCAATAGTTGGAAGTGGCTGCTAAGTTCACGCTGAAACGTTTTTGCATTCTTTTCTGATGCGTATGAGAAGAAGTATGCACGCGGTGCCATACGGTTCTCATGTAAGTTCAGGAAGTTTTCCCAGTTGTTCACGTTGCCTCTCTCTCGGCCTAAATGCAATTTGCTGACCGACGTTCTTATGCGTAATTGGGTCGTAGTGAATACGAGTATTTTTGGACTAAGGTAATTATTAGTAAAAGTTTTACTAAATGAAATTAGTGAAAACGTTTTACTTTAACTCCATCACGTTTTTTATGGTCTTTTTACAGTGCTGTGTGATCCACTTAAAAGAATACTATTGGCTGTTTTATGAAGCAGGCTAAAGAGGCTGGTATGTGTATATAGGCGTATGTGATAGGCACAAAAAAGGCCACCTTCAATAAAGGTAGCCTTAGTTTATCTATTTGATACTTTTAACTATTTTGTCGTGTCACGCAGCTTTAATTTGCTTGGTACATAGACACGTAGTGGGATAGTACGGCCGTCGCGTACTTTCTCAATCAACAGGTTAACGCCTTGAATTCCCATTAGTTCAGAGTGAATACGAACAGTCGATAAAGATGGGAAGGTAAATTTAGCTGTTGGGATGTCATTTACACTGATCAGCGCAATATCTTCAGGAATGTTTAATCCGTGCTCATGAACGGCTCGTAAAACACCAATTGCGATGGAATCTGACGCAATAAACATGGCTTTAGGGTAGTCGCCAGTCGCTAGCATCTGTTTTGCAAGCTTATAACCTGAAGAGCTAGAGAAGTCACCACGGTAGATGTCTTGCTCACTGACAACATTTTTGAGGCCACCATATTCAGCAAAGGCGACTTCACGAATATCAGGGGTGTTGACGTCGTCTTGGCCACCAATAAAGCCGATGCGCTCATAGCCTTGGTTGATAAAGAAGTTGGTGATCTCTTTGCTGATCAAAGCCAGGTCGATATCGACAGAGTCATAAGGTTCTGAGTGATCGGTAAAATCGACATAACAGATATTATCGCTCAGCTTCTTAGCTTGCTCGATAACCTCTGGTGTCATTCTTCCGACCAGCAAAACACCTGTGATTGGCGCTGAATTAATTTGTATTTTACTTTCATAACAGTTGGTTAGCTTAACTTCCATCTTTTCACATTGGGTTTCAATCCCGTGGCGAATCGATAGGTAGTAAGGGTCGTTAACCTCTGCTTCTTGCTTGTAGTTATACAGTGCTAGGAAGTGATGGTTTTGTTTTTTACTGCTAACGGTTTTTCGTGAGCTGCTGGTTTTGTATTCCAACTTCTCTGCAATTTCAAAGATACGCCTTTTGGTCTCTTCCTTGACGCTTAATGTTGGATCTTCATTGAGAACCCTTGAAACTGTAGCCAATGATACATTCGCTTCAGTCGCGATATCTTTTAACGTTGCCATACTCACTTCCTGTTATTGGAACATTGCGCTGCTTTGAAATTGGTATTTAGTAAAAAAGCAATGCACCTCTTTATTCTACAGACCTATTGTAATCAAACTGGACGTCATTGCATTAACTTTTAGTAAAATAAATGCTCAACTCATCTGTGATGTCTCAAATCTAACTATCTATAATTATCTTATTAAAATTCAATGAATTAGATGTGTTTGTTTATAGGTTCTCCCTATGTCACGTTCAGTAACAATGATATGAGTTAGTGTAAACGTTTACACTTCGTGGTTTTGATCACAGAATTATAGTCAAAATGGCTGCTACTATTTCTGGCATACGGTGCTACTGAGCTGAATGTCAGTTCGAGTTAGTCCAAGAATGACGACAAAGAGAGGTTGATTGTGAAAGTACTGGTTACGGGCGGCATGGGTTATATCGGAAGTCATACATGTATTCAAATGATACAGGCGGGTATGGAGCCAATCATTGTTGATAACCTTTGCAACAGCAAAGAGCTAGTACTGGAGCGAATCGAATCATTGACCGGTAAGCGACCAACTTTTTATCTTGGCGACATTCGTGATCAATCTTTTCTAGATAGCGTGTTTTCAGAAAACGATATCCAAGCCGTGATTCACTTTGCTGGCCTGAAAGCGGTTGGGGAGTCGGTGTCTAAACCTTTGGAGTACTACGATAACAACGTCAATGGATCATTGGTGTTAGCTCGCAGCATGAAGAAAGCGGGCGTGAAAAGCATCGTATTTAGTTCTTCGGCTACCGTTTACGGTGATCCAGAAGTAGTGCCGATTACTGAAACTTCACCAACTGGCGCGACAACTAACCCTTATGGTCGCAGCAAATATATGGTGGAAGAGTGCTTGAGCGATCTGTTCAACGCGGAGAACGACTGGAACGTCACTTTACTGCGTTACTTCAATCCAGTTGGCGCACATCCATCGGGCACTATGGGCGAAGACCCACAAGGTATCCCAAATAATTTAATGCCGTTTATTGCTCAAGTAGCCGTCGGTCGCCGTGAAAAACTGGCTGTTTTTGGAAACGATTACCCAACAGTCGATGGCACAGGCGTTCGTGACTATATTCATGTAATGGATTTAGCGGACGGTCACGTCGCAGCACTAAAAGTGGTTGGCGAGAAAGCGGGCTTACACATTTACAACCTAGGTACGGGCAAAGGCTCAAGTGTACTCGAGATGGTTGAAGCCTTCGCACAAGCATCGGGTAAGCCGGTTCCTTATGAACTTTGCCCACGCCGCGCAGGTGACATTGCCGAATGTTGGGCAAGTACTGAAAAAGCAGAGCGCGAACTTGGCTGGAAAGCGACTCGCAGCGTGATGGAAATGACGGCAGATACGTGGAACTGGCAGTCGAATAACCCACAAGGCTATTCCCCTTCGTAATTGAAGCCGCAGCGTTGTTAGCTGCGCTTACCAATTCCAATTACATAGAAGATCTATGCTCATGGATATTGGAAATCTTGCTGCCTAGCTGCAACTCCAATTTCTTTGGGGAAGGCAAAGACAAGATATGAGAAAAGAGAGATTCCAGATATCTCGTGCCTCTATTCTGGAATGACGGATGAGCATAAGGCTATGAAGTGGTTGCCTTTGCACAACTAGCACAACGAGATCACACGTCATTCCCTACAGCGAGGAACGAGCGTGATAGGGAATCTCCTTGTAGAAGAATTATTCATCTTGGTGAATTGACCAAGACACAAAATTTGAGAGCAATCTAAACATGTCAAAAGTTGAATTTAACCCAGTAGACCACCCGCATCGTCGTTATAACCCATTAACGGGTCAGTGGATCTTGGTATCACCGCACCGAGCAAAACGTCCGTGGAGCGGCCAAGATGAAAAACCATCGACTGCGCAGCTTCCAGCGTATGAGAAAGAGTGTTTCTTGTGTCCAACTAACACACGTATCTCGGGTGACGAAAACCCAGATTATGACGGTACTTACGTATTCAGTAACGATTTCTCGGCGTTGATGCCTGATTCACCTGACGCTCCAGAGTCTGAAAACCCTCTATTCAAGACTCAAGGTGTTCGCGGGTTGAGCCGCGTGATCTGTTTTTCTCCGGACCACAGCAAAACGCTGCCAGAGTTACCAGTAAACAAGATTCGCGGTGTTATCGACACATGGAATGAACAGATTGAAGAGCTAGGTAAAGACTACCTATGGGTTCAAGCGTTTGAAAACAAAGGCGAGACCATGGGCTGTTCTCAGCCACACCCACACGGTCAAATCTGGGCAAACAGCTTTTTACCCAACGAGATTGAACGCAAAGAAAAACTGCTAAAAGAGTACTTTGAACAGCAGGGCACAAACCTATTAGTGGATTACGTTGAAGCTGAAATGAAAGACGGCTCTCGCACTGTGGTTGAAACTGAACATTGGATTGCTGTGGTTCCTTACTGGGCAGCGTGGCCATTTGAAACCATGTTGCTACCAAAAACACACATCCGCCGTATGAGCGAACTGACTGACGAACAACGTGATGATCTAGCGCTTGCGATTAAGAAGCTGACTAGCCGTTACGACAACTTGTTCCAGTGTTCATTCCCTTACTCAATGGGCTGGCACTATGCGCCGTTCTTTGAAGAAGGCACCGACATCGATCACTGGCAACTGCATGCGTTGTTCTACCCCCCATTGCTACGTAGTGCTTCGGTTCGTAAGTTCATGGTCGGCTACGAAATGCTGGCAGAGTCTCAGCGTGATTTAACCGCAGAACAAGCAGCGCAGCGTCTTCGTGATTTGAGTGACGTTCACTACAAAGAGCAGGAATAGCCTACTTCGTAGATAACGAGTGAGATTCCTGATATCTCGTCCCTCGATGCTGGAGTGACGGCCGGTGAAAGGCCTAGAAGTTTAGAAGCTTAAGAGCTTAGGACTTTGGAGCTTAGACGCCGATGTTGTCATTCCCTACCGTGAGAGACGAACGAGATAGGGAATCTAAAAGAATTAAAGTGGTGCCGTGAAGGGACCATAACCAATTGAACAAAGAGTTTAACCAGAGAGTTTACTTATGTCTGACCTAATCCAAAACGTGAAAGCATCTTTTGAGCAAGTCCTTGGTTACCAAGCGGCTCATATTATCCAAGCACCAGGTCGTGTGAACCTGATCGGCGAGCATACCGACTACAACGATGGTTTTGTTCTACCGTGTGCCATTAACTACCAAACGGTAGTCGCAGCGGCTAAGCGTGACGACAACATTGTACGCGTAGTATCAGTGGACTACGGCAATGCAGTGGATGAGTTCGATTTAACTCAAGAGATCACCTTCCAACAAGACAAGATGTGGGCGAACTACATTCGTGGTGTGGTGAAGTGCTTAAAAGGTCGCGGCTTTGAATTTACAGGTGCAGACATCTCTGTAACGGGCAACGTGCCTCAAGGTGCAGGTTTAAGTTCTTCTGCGGCACTGGAAGTGGTGATTGGTCAAACATTCAAGGTGCTTTACAACCTAGAGATCAGCCAAGCCGAAGTGGCGCTTAATGGTCAACAAGCTGAAAACGAATTTGTGGGCTGTAACTGCGGCATCATGGATCAAATGATCTCTGCTGAAGGTCGCGCAAATCACGCGATGCTTTTGGATTGTCGTAGCCTAGAAACTCAAGCGGTTTCAATGCCAGAAGATATGGCTGTGGTTATCATCAACTCAAACAAGAAACGCGGCTTGGTCGACAGCGAATACAACACACGTCGAGAACAGTGTGAAGAAGCGGCGCGCATCTTTGGTGTTCCGGCACTTCGTGATGTGACCATTGAGCAGTTTAAAGCGAAAGAGTCTGAATTGGATGAAATGGTCGCGAAACGTGCTCGTCACGTGATTACTGAAAATGACCGTACTGTTGAAGCGGCTCAAGCTCTGCGCACTCACGATATGAAGCGCATGGGTGAGCTGATGGCTGAATCGCATGCATCAATGCGTGATGATTTTGAAATCACGGTGAAAGAAATCGATACGCTGGTTGATATGGTCAAAGAAGTGATCGGTGAACGAGGTGGCGTGCGTATGACTGGCGGTGGTTTCGGTGGTTGTATTGTGGCATTGGTTCCACCTGCATTGGTCGATGAAATCAAAACAACCGTTGAACAGAAATATCAAGCGGCGACGGGGCTAAAAGAATCTATTTATGTGTGCCAAGCGAAAGACGGAGCTGGCTTAGTTGAAGTAATCTAACGGCTTCGAGACTTAATATAGAGCTTACCAAGTAAAAAGATCATGGTAGGCCAAATGCTAAAGCCTTTACTTCAGGTAGAGGCTTTTTACTGGCACTAGAAGGAATTTAGAATGACACAAGAGCAAAACCTGCATCAATCCATGACGCAGACTCCAGCCTATGATGGCCAACCCGCTCAGTTAGTGACGCTATCAAATACGCATGGCATGCAAGTGACATTCATGGATATTGGCGCAACATGGTTGAGCTGTATCCTGCCAGTAAAGGGAAATAAAAGAGAAGTTTTGTTGGGTGTTAACTCAATGGAGAACTTCGATAAACAAGCCAGCTATATGGGCACAACCGTTGGCCGTTATGCTAACCGCATTGCTAATGGTCGTTTCAAAATTGATGGTCAGAATTACAAGCTGGAAACCAACCAAGCGGGCAATACCTTACATGGTGGCCCGAACGGATTTGATAAACGCCGTTGGAATATTGCCGAGCAAAGCGAAACGTCAGTGGTGTATACTCTCGAGTCTGCTGATGGCGACCAAGGATTCCCGGGGAATTTGAATGTGTCGGTACGTTATGACATCACCGAAGACAATCGAGTGTCCATTAATTACTCTGCAACCACAGACAAGCCGACTGTAGTCAACCTAACGAATCATGCGTACTTCAATCTACTTGGCGCTGAAGCTGGACACGATTGTTTGTCACACATTGTCAGTATCAATGCTAATCAGTTCTTACCGACCAATTCGGTGGGTATTCCGTTAGGTAACCTTAAATCAGTGAAATCGACCAGCTTTGACTTCAATCAGCCTATGATGATCTCAGAGCGTTTGTTGGGCGATGAACAGCAGAAAGCAGCAAAGGGTTACGACCACTCTTTCTTATTGGCTGATGGCTGCAAACGCACTCAATGCGCCGCGACCGTAACCTCACCGGATGCGCTCGTCACACTAAAAGTATTTTCAACCAAACCTGCGATGCAGCTATACACCGGAAACTGGCTTGGTGGCACACCAAACCGAAGTGGTGGCAGCTATGAAGACTACGCTGGTTTGGCGCTAGAAACCCAGTTCTTACCTGACTCTCCTAACCACCCAGAGTGGAAGCAGGACAGTTGTATTCTCAAGCCTGAACAAGAATATAACTACAGTACCTGTTACCAGTTTGAATTTTCGGGGGATTCTTCAAACTAGTACGCTCTAGCTCAAAGCGGTTACGTCAATATCTTTTGTTTGTGAATAGGACGATGTGAATTATCGCGTTGTTCTTGGGGGATGAGCAAAAGTGGCGCTCAACAAGAGTGCGGTTTATTAAGCGCGATTGTTGAGTATCTGAGTAAGGTAGGAAAGCCCTAACAGAAGCGATTCTGTTAGGGCTTTTTTTGTTTATTGCTTGATGAGTCGACCAGAACCTAGACTTTCTCTACCGAATTACGGCGTACCAGAGTTGGAGAGAACATCATTGGTTCAGTTGAGGTGTTTTCACCTTTGGCTAAGTGCAACGCGAGTCGTGTCGCTTTCTCTGCCATCATCTGAATCGGATAGCGAATAGTGGTGAGCTTTGGATGAACATAGCGGGCAATCAAACCATCATCGAAACCGATGATCGACATTTTGTCTGGCGCTTGAATACCGTTTTCATCAAGGACAGACAAAGCACCAGCTGCCATGTAATCGTTGTACGCCACAATGCCAGTGATTGGCAGTGACTTAGTCAGAAGGTTAGTCATGGCGTATTCGCCACCGTCACTGGTCGGCGCTGAGTATTCAATATAGCTGTCAGAGAGCGCTATTTTGTAATCTGAGAGTGCCGCTAAGTAACCTTGGATACGCTCATCGGCATCTTCAATGCTATGCGATGAGGCGATACAGGCAATGTTCTTATGGCCATGGCGGATCAGATATTCCGTCGCAAGATACGCACCTTTTTTGTTGTCTAAGAAAATACAGTGGTTGGCAATCTCAGCAATATAACGGTTGATCAGTACTAAGCCTTTGACCTCTTTTGCATAGGCAATCAGTTCTTCGTCGGTGAGGCCTTTAGAGTGGATCACCAGGGCGTCACAACGGCTGTTAATCAGCAATTCAATCGCTTGTCTCTCTTCTTCACGATCGTGCGAGCCATTACCGACAAGGATATGTTTTCCGTTCTCACGAGCGACATTGTCGACAGCCTTAACCAGCGTGCCAAAAAAGGGATCGGAGATGTCACCGACCAATACACCAACAGTGTTCGTGCTTTGGCTTACCAGCGCTCGAGCATTGGCATTCGGTCGATAGCCAAGTTTAGACATCGCTTTAGTTACAGATTCTACCGAGCTTGCACTCGCCTTGGGAGACTTGTTGATCACTCGAGATACGGTTGCAACAGAAACACCAGCTTCCTTTGCTACATCTTTAATTGTTGCCATTTTTAACCTCTATACATTGCTTCATCTATTTAACACCGACAATGATAGTAAGGCAACGAAACTCTCATTTTACTTCCAGTAATGAGATCTTTACCGCTTGTAATTATTAGGCTTAATGCTAGTGTAAACATTTACATTTTACTTAATTTTAGTAAATGATTTAATGAGTGAAAATAAACCAATATAGGAAGTGAGAAATGGATACTGTCTCTTATGGTGACTTTGCTAAGTTAGAAATGCGTGTGGGTAAGATCATTGAGGTTGTGCGTCATGAAAACGCCGACAAGCTTTACATAGTGCAAGTGGATGTTGGTGACAAGACACTGCAAACGGTGACCAGCCTAGTCCCTTACTACACAGAAGAAGAGTTGATGGGTAAGCAGGTTGTTGTTTTGTGCAATCTAGCGAAGGCGAAGATGAGAGGCCACACTTCTGAGTGCATGTTGTTATGTGCCGAAACGGAAGATGAATCTGAAAGTGTATTGCTAACACCTGAACGTGCGATGCCTGCAGGTATTCGTGTCGTTTAAGCTCACTTTAGGTTGGTGAGTCAATGTGTTCACCAACCTAAATCAACTAGCTGCGTACAGTCAGTATCAAGCTATCAATCACACTGTGGTGGTGATCGGAAACCCCAGCAAGGTTGCCGTATTTAGGCTGGTGGCGATCATTTTCTAATGGGTGGTGCCAACCTTGTGTGTGTTTAACAAAATGCGCCGCAAAGCTTTCAGACACCTCTAAACATCCTGCCAATACCGTATCGACGTAGGTTTGAACGATAGGGCTGTTTTCGCAAGGTGCTTCAATCTCGTCTTTGATGTAAACCCAGATCGATTGATCCTGTTTGAACTCATCTTGGCTTTCTATCTGAGAGGCCTTTAATTCGATTCGGTGATAACCACGCTCACGGCGATCAAACTCAGCCAGTGCAATATCATCCACCTCAAGCAACACACCATTCACTTGTCCTTCGCCAAGATTGACGATCAAAGGTGATAACACATAGCTGTCATCGATCTTGCTCCAATGGCGAATCAAGCCATGAACAATCGCAGGGATCGCTTGCCCTGTCTGACCGGTAAGCTGACGTGAAGATGAGTTGATTAAACTGCCATAACCAAAAATATACATCGCATTCCTTGTCTGAGTTGTTCCATTTAAGTCTAGTCTTACTATATGTGGCGAGATACCAAAAGTCAGTAAGTTTCTATTTATACATGTATATGTCTTTATGACTCTTTTGGTTGTGTTTTTTTGACTTGTTTATTGGCTATTGAATCTCGTGAGTCGCTGTTTTTACTGGTTTTATCTAATTGGCGCGTTTCATGCAATGTGATCTGCATATTGCATCGGATTTGATGCACACAAAATTTGGTTTAGGTAATACCTTGGCCGCTTATCTGAGAATTAGGAGCGAGTTTGTTAAATATCACAGATAAAAGTGTAGAAGACGCGATTCCAGCCTACCTGCGTTTAGGCTTTCGACCTTTCTTCTTTTTAGGCAGTCTCTATGCAGTGATCGCGATTGTCGCTTGGGTCATCATGTTCCAAAACGGTCAGCCTGATATTTTAAAAGTTCCCGCACTGTGGTGGCACGTGCATGAGATGCTGTTTGGTTTCTCAATGGCGATAGTGGTCGGTTTTGTGTTAACGGCAGTACAAACGTGGACGGGTGTCAATGGCACCAAGCATTATCGATTAGCTGCGCTAGTCGGTTTGTGGCTCGCACCTCGTATTCTGTTTTGGACACCCGCTCCGTTATGGCTGATCTCGTCGGTTGAGGCGCTGTTCTTAATCTTCGCCGCCTACGAAATTGGTTTCCGAGTCGTGAAGTCGAAAGGCTGGAAGAATCTATTCTTTGTGCCACTGTTTATATTGGCTATCGTGGCGAACTTTGCTAGTTACGCGACCATTAAGGGGATGCCTCCATTCCCATCGTCTGCAGTTTGGCAGGCTATGTTGTGGTGGTTTACCTTGCTGTTATCAGTGATGGGTGGGCGAGTGCTCCCATTTTTTACAGCGCGTCGTTTTGATTTCGAAAAAGCGCAGCCCTTGGTTTGGTTGGAATGGTTAGCCAATCTACCTTTGGTTGGCTTATTTGTGTTGAGCTTCTTCCCATTGACCTTTGCTCAAGTCGGCAATGAGTTGATGGTATTTGCAGGTGTGACACAGTTGGTGCGCTTTATCCGCTGGAAGCCTTGGACAACACTATCAGAACCCTTGGTGTGGTCGCTGCATGCGGCTTACCTATGTATCCCTCTCAGCTTGCTGTTACGCGGTTTGCTAGATAACCCGTTCGCGAGCCATAACATGCTGCACCTGTTTGCGATTGGCGGTTTGAGTGGGTTAATTCTGGCGATGATCACGCGCGTGACAATGGGACATACTGGCCGTGCTATCTATAAAGGGCCAAGTATGGCTTTGGCGTTCTCGGCTATATTTATCGCGGCACTCGTTCGTAGTTTAGGTGTGACATTCTTCCCGGCGTATTTATTTGAGATGGTCAATATCAGCGCGGGTTTATGGACGTTAGCGTTCGGTCTATTTATCTGGAAATTTGGGATGATGCTGTTAACGCCAAGAGTGGATGGTCACCCGGGCTAAGCCAATTAGTTATCTATTGATATAGATAGGGAAGCTCAGAGCTTCCCTTTTTGATCTTGATAACTCATTAAGTACTCGCAGCAAGGTATTGGCGTACCTGTGTGATGAGATCTTCCTTGGCGTGAGGCGAGATAAAACTGGCTTCGATGGCATTAATACTGAACTGCGCCAATTCGTTTTTGGTCACTGGGTGAGCATTGGCGACGGCGAGGAAGTTATCATTCATATAGCCGCCGAAGTAAGCCGGATCATCGGAATTGATGGTGACGCACAGCCCTTTTCTCAGCAACTCGACGATGTTGTGCTCTTGCATGGTCTCAAACACCTTGAGCTTGGTATTCGACAGCGGGCAGACGGTCAGTGGTGTACGTTTTGCTATTAGCTGTTCCATCAACTCTTCATCTTCTACACAGCGAACGCCATGATCAATTCGGGTAATGCCTAGCAAGCTCAGTGCGTCGCTAATATTTTGTGCTGGGCCTTCTTCTCCGGCGTGCGCGACAGTCAGAAAGCCTTGGTTGATCGCTTCTTGGAATACATGTTTAAACTTCTCTGGTGGATTGCCCTGTTCTGATGAATCTAACCCAACGGCAATGATCTTATCTTTATAAGGAAGGGCTTGTTTGAGTGTTTCAAAAGCGCTGTCTTCATCGAGATGACGCAGAAAGCACATGATCAGTTGGCTGCTGATACCAAGCTCTTGCTCCACTTGATTCAAAGCTCGAGTAATCCCGCCAACGATGACTTCAAAGTCAATGCCGCGTTCAGTGTGAGTCTGAGGGTCGAAGAAGATCTCAGTATGAACCACATTATCTTGCTGACACTTCAACAGATAAGCCCACGTCAGGTCGTAGAAATCTTGTTCATGAATCAGTACGTTTGCACCTTGGTAATAGATATCGAGAAAGGATTGAAGATTGTGGAACTGGTACGCGTCTCGAACTTGGTCTGGGGTCTCAAAGGGAATCGACAGGTTATTACGCTTGGCGAGTTGGAACATCAGCTCTGGCTCTAATGTGCCTTCTATATGTAAGTGCAGCTCAACTTTGGGTAAATTTTTGATGAAGCTATCCATAGCAACTCCTTAGCTATTTTAATTATGAGCGGAGTAGGTGAGACAGTAGAGTCTATAAACCTGAGCAAGCAGGTATCTCTTTCATTTATCTCTGTTTGAGCATAGTTCATTTCATTGTTATCGATAAAATAGGATAGAAGTTGATGGTGAACCGAGAGTTATGAACCGATTGAAATTAGGCGCAAACGATTTGCAGCATTGGAGTGTGATCCGCTGCAAATATTTGCAGCAATATTCATTGATTTGTGCTCTAATACCGCGCTTACCAAGGGATGGTGTTAAAAGATGCTCACTTAGATGGAGTTATCAAAGTTGACCGATCCCTTAATGATCTCCCTTAGGAAAAAATAGAACATGTCTAAGAACAAAAAATTTGATATCCGCCTTACAGAAAAACGCAACGGTTGGTGTGCAGAGATTACTCGTCAAGTAACGTCTCGCAGCACTACAGTATCTAAGCGTGAGTCTGGTTTCGAAACTGAAGCTCTAGCACAAGAGTGGGCAGAGAAAGAGCTAGCATCTTTCATCGCTAACCAAGCTGAACGTAACGAGCGTAAATCAGAGCAACGTAAAGAGCGTGACGAACTACGTCACACTAAAGAGCTTAAAGCTGAGCAAGCACGTGAAGCGCGCGCTAAAGCTCGTGCAGAAGAGCAACAAGACGCTGAATAATTCAGTGCATGACTAATTTATAGATCCCTTAATTTTAAGATAAGGGATTTGTGAAAAAAAAGCCCCGATACAACTTTTTTCTTTCGAGTTAAAAGTGTTTTGGGGCTTTTTAGTTTGTGGAGTTCTGTTTTATTGTGTTTAAGAGCTCGGTTTGGCTTCTCGCTTTTAACGTCGAGCTCTTAAACTGTTAAGCATTGTCTGATCAGTTATTCAGTGCAGTTAGCCAATCGTCTTCTGCCACTTCTTCAATGTAGCTTTCTACTGATTGTCCTACTTCTTCATCGTCTTGCTTGAAGTAAGCGATGTGGAACACAGCATCACCTTCGTTGACCAAAGGCAGAGTTTGCTGACCAATCACGATACCGCCTTTGGTTGTGATCACTTGGCCTTCTTGGTGACCCAATGGAGAGCTGATGTAAGCAAGGGTTTGTCCTGCTTCAACCTGTTCGCCAAGTCTTACCATGTTACGCAAAATACCGTCTGATTCAGCGCGGATCCAGCTGGTGGATTTACTCAATACTGGCTCTGGTAACTTCTTACGGTTAGGGCGCAGCATGCCGATTTCTTTCATCACTTGATGCACGCCAAGGTAACCCGCACGAATCGCGAGGTGATCAAAACGCAGCGCTTCACCACCTTCGTAAGTTAATACAGGAATACCCAGTTTTTCCGCTTCGCTACGCAGTGAACCGTCGCGCAGTGGAGAATCAATAATCACGGGTGTTGCGAACGCTTTTGCGATGCGCAGTGTCTCAGGGTTCGATAGGTTTGCACGAATCTGTGGCAGATTGGTACGGTGAATCGCGCCCGTGTGTAGATCCAGAATGTAATCACAGTGCTTTGCCACGTTCTCAAAGAAGGTGTAAGCGATACGTGATGTTAACGATCCTTTCTCACTGCCAGGGAAGCAACGGTTTAGGTCACGACGGTCTGGTAGGTAACGAGATTTATGGATAAAGCCAAATACGTTAACGATAGGCACAACAATTAATGTCCCTTTCAGTTTCTTTGGATCAATCGCATTGGTCAGTTGTCGTGCAATCTCAACACCGTTTAGCTCATCGCCGTGGATAGCCGCATTTACCATCAGTGTTGGGCCTGCTTGGCGACCGTGAATAATTTCAATCGGGATCGAAAGTGGAGAATGCGTGTAAAGCTGAGCCGCTTGCATTTCAATCTCCATTCGCTGTCCTGGCTGAACAGTATAACCAAGTAATTCGAATGGTTGATTAGGTTTTAGTCTTGCCATTTAGGTTGTTCTCAACATGGTGATAATTCGTTAACACGGAATGTAGCAATCGTTGATTTTTAGTACGAATCAATCGCTTTACGGTGACGACAAAAGTTTTTTATGAAGGGGCTTCTGAATTGGTTTCAGTTTTTTATCTGGCTAATTGAAGGGTGTTTAAAATTTTGAATTTTCTGACAATACATTAACTTAGAGCTGATATTTGTCATTCAGTTCGTTGGTATTATCCACCGCCATTTTTTGGCGGCCAAATTCAAATATTGAGATCAAAATGAAAAAAACAATTTCAAAAGTTGTAGCACTAGCGGTGGTATCTGTTGCTTTATCTGGCTGTGTTGGTAGCAACGCAGTAACGGGTTACCTAATGAAGTTCAACATCAAGGCTGTTGATAACCGTTACGCTCGTGGTGGTTTGAACATGCTATTTGCACCTGCATACGGTCTAACAGTTGCTGCCGATTACCTAGTATTCAACTCACTAGAGTTCTGGACTGGTAGCAACCCACTAACAGGTGCTCCGCACATCTTTGATACTAAGACTGATACTTACCTAGACATCAACCACCAACTTGATCCGTCTCTAACGGAAGCGCCAGTGGGTCCTATCACGAGTGCAGATGTGATCGAAAAAGGTCAAATGCAGCAGATTGATGAAAACACGATCCAAATGGACATTACTTACCAGTCTGGTGAGCGTGCGACGTTAATCGGTGTTCGTGATGGCGAGATGGTGACGTACTTCATCGATGGCGAAGTTGTGGCACAAACTTCAATTGATGAGCTAGAAAGCTACGCGGCTTCACGCGCTTAATTGTTTATTTAGTCACAAGTAGTAGCTACAAAGATTAGATACAAAAACAGGTACTCATTGAGTACCTGTTTTATTTTGTCTCAGATAAACGGTGTTTACTGTAAAACACCATTTACTGAACAAACATAGCTTATCGAATTAAGCTTTTTCTGGGATCGCTTCAAGCAATGCAACCATTTGGTTCCAGAATAGCTCAACGGTGTCGATCTTCACTTTCTCATCAGGAGAGTGCGGAAACTTGATGGTTGGGCCGAAAGAAACCATATCCATGTTCGGGTAAGGTTCTTTGAATAGACCACACTCAAGACCAGCATGGATAACCATGATGTTTGGCTTGTGACCGTAGATACCTTCGTACATGTCGCGGAAGATATGCATGATTTCTGAATCTGCGTCTGGTTTCCAACCTGGGTAAGCACCAGAGAACGCGATGTTAGCGCCTGCTAGTTCAGCAACAGAGTGAAGCATGCTTTCTACTTGGCTACGACCTGAATCGATAAGAGAGCGGATCAGGCAAAGTACTGTGATTGAGTTCTCTTCTGTTGTGATAACACCTACGTTTAGAGACGTTTCCACAACACCTTCAATCTCGTCACTCATACGAATCACGCCGTTTGGACATGCGTTAAGTGCAGCGATAAAGCGAGCTTGGTCTGCTGACGCAAGTGCGCCCATTTCTACAGAAGCTTCTTCATTGAAAGTCACGATGCTGTCTTCTACTTTACCTAGCTCTGTTGAAAGCAGCTCAGTGTAGTAGTTGTATAGTGAAGCCAGTTTTTCTTGGTTTGCCGCAGGAACAGCAACCGTTACGAAACCTTCACGAGGGATCGCGTTACGAAGGCTACCACCTTTGAATTCGACGATGCGAAGGTCTAGCTCTTTTGCGTGACCCGCTAGGAAGCGAGCAAGCAGTTTGTTTGCGTTTGCACGACCTGTGTGGATGTCACAACCAGAGTGACCGCCTTTTAGGCCTTTTAGCGTTAGCTTACGTGTTACGAAGTCAGCTGGAATCGCATTACGAGCAATTTCAAATGTCATTGCGCCGTCGATACCGCCAGCACAACCCATGTACACTTCGCCTTCTTGCTCTGAATCGGTGTTAAGAAGGATATCGCCTTCTAACCAACCCGCTTCAAGACCGAAAGCACCAGTCATGCCTGCTTCTTCATCTACTGTTAGTAGAACTTCGATAGGGCCGTGCTGGATTTCGTTTGAAGCAAGAACCGCTAGGCAAGAAGCCATGCCCATGCCGTTATCAGCGCCAAGCGTTGTGCCTTTAGCTGTAACCCACTCACCATCAATGTATGGTTGAATTGGATCTTTAGCAAAGTCATGAACTGTGTCTTCGTTCTTTTGTGGAACCATATCGATGTGAGCTTGTAGCACTACACCTTTTTTGTTTTCCATACCCGCCGTTGCTGGCTTTTTGATGAATACGTTCCCCGTTGGGTCACGACGTACATCTAGGCCTTGCTCTGTTGCCCAAGCAATAATGTATTGAGCAAGCTCTTCTTCATGCTTAGAAGGGTGTGGGATTGAGCAAATCTTATCGAAGAACTGCCAGATAGGGGTAGGGGATAATTTACTGATCTCAGAATGGAATTCAGACACGGATGACTCCTTTTTTATTTAATAACCATATATTTAGGTTTTGCATGGGGGAAAACCTAGAACAAAAATCTAAAATATGGGTCTGTTTTGATGGCAACAGCATACCACTTGAGCGTTTTGACGAGTAGCGGTTCTAAACCTCAAATAGCTCAAATTTTGAAAGCGATATTGTCCATCTGATCACAGCTAAGCGCCTTGATGCTTATAAATGGAGCAGGCAAACGTTTGTTTAATTCTATTTTGTAATTTTATTACAAAATAAGTTTGCAAAATAACCGTAAATGGCCAAAAATGTGACGTATAGCAAAAAATACTTGTAATCTTTTTTCTTTGGGGTATATTAATAACCAACTTCTGAGATGAAGAGTAAATGCTCAAAGGATGAGTCCGTTTTATCGCCTCCAAGGAACCGAGAAATCAAATTCGTTTTTTATTGATTTATTAAGGTGATAGTTATGAAAGGTTTACCATCTGCAATGTTCTGGATTAACAGCTCTGTTTACACTAGCAACTTTGCATACCCTACAAGCTTTGGTTACTAATACCGTAAGCATGTAACTCGAACAGTTTTGTTCACCCCTATATATTGGAATTCTTTTACAGCCCTTTTGGTTGACAGATTCTACCGCCACTCAGTTTTGAGTGGCGTTTTTTTTGCCTGCTACTTTTCCAAACCGCTTTCGCTTGTCACTTTCCTTGCTGTTCTGCGTGGTTGTTTTTTAAACGCCGAAATATCAATTTTCGCCTTATTACTGATCCTGTTGAAAAATACATAACTATTGTGAGTTTGAATTCAGAATTTACTGGCTAGATTATCAATGAAAATAACCGATGGTAGAAAAAACAACCAACTAGTTTTAGTGAGTCTATTGTTGTTAATTGTTTGTTTTTAATGGTTATTTATCGATGATATCTTCATTTTCAATCGCTTTGTTTCATACGGCATTCTGATAAATATCGATTAGAGCCTTAATTCTATCTGGAATTTGTTATTTGATAACTTTATAATCCACAGCCAATCGATTACGCAACCGTTTACTTTTTACCCTTATAGGATTCGATAATGTTCGAAAAGCTATTCAAACTCAGTGAAAATGGCACCAATGTGCGCACTGAAATCATCGCAGGTCTAACAACCTTCCTAACAATGGCTTACATCATTTTTGTAAACCCAATGATTCTAGCTGATGCTGGTATGGACCATGGCGCTGTATTTGTAGCAACCTGTTTAGCGGCTGCTATTGGCTGTTTCATCATGGGCTTTGTTGCTAACTACCCAATTGCTCAAGCTCCAGGCATGGGTTTGAACGCATTCTTTACCTACGCTGTTGTAATGGGTATGGGTTATACGTGGCAAGTTGCTCTGGCAGCGGTTTTCGTATCAGGCGTAATCTTCATCTTCTTAAGCATCTTTAAGATCCGTGAATGGATTATCAACTCGATCCCTATGTCTCTGCGTGTTGGTATCTCTGCAGGTATCGGTCTTTTCCTAGCGTTTATTGCGCTTAGCAATGCAGGCATCGTTGTTTCTAACCCAGCAACTAAAGTTTCACTGGGCGACATTACCGCGATTGCTCCTATCCTAGGCTCACTTGGTTTCTTCCTAACGATTGCTCTTGTTCACCGTGGCGTGAAAGGGGCAGTAATGATTGCGATTCTAGCTATCACAGCTCTTGGCATTGTTATTGGTGACGTTCAATACGGCGGCATCATGTCTACACCACCAAGCCTTGCTCCTACATTCATGCAGCTTGATTTCTCTGCTGTATTTGAAATCGGTATGATTTCAGTGGTATTCGCGTTCTTGTTCGTCGATTTGTTCGATACAGCGGGTACTCTGGTTGGTGTTGCAACGAAAGCAAACCTAATCAAAGAAGACGGCAAACTACCTCGCTTGAACAAAGCACTGCTTGCTGACTCTACAGCAACATCTATTGGTGCACTGCTAGGTACATCAAATACTACTTCTTATGTTGAGAGTGTTGCGGGTGTTGCTGAAGGCGGCCGTACCGGTCTAACGGCTGTTGTTGTTGGTATCTTATTCCTACTGGCTCTTTTCTTCTCGCCACTTGCAGGTATGATTCCGGCTTACGCAACATCAGGTGCACTTTTCTATGTAGCAATTCTGATGATGTCTGGCCTAGTTGGCATTGATTGGCGTGATCTTACGGAAGCAGCACCAGTCGTGGTAACATGTCTGCTTATGCCGCTGACGTACTCTATCGCTGAGGGTATCTCACTAGGTTTCATCGCTTACGCTGCAATTAAGCTGCTAAGTGGTAAAGGTCGCGACGTTTCACCTGCTGTGTGGGTAATGTCGGCTATCTTTATTCTTAAATACATTTTCGCTTAATCGTCTAGATTTCTGCTTAATCGCTGAAGAGGCTATGTTTGAAATAGCCTCTAATAACATGACAAAATTATTAGGTTTTATACTATGAGCAACAAATTCGTTATCACTTGGGACAACATGCAGACTTACTGCCGTCAACTTGCTGAAAAGCAAATGCCAGCAGAGCAGTGGAAAGGCATCTGGGCAGTAAGCCGTGGTGGTTTGGTTCCTGGTGCAATCTTGGCTCGTGAGCTAGGTATTCGTCACGTAGATACGATTTGTATTTCTAGCTACGACCACGATCACCAACGTGATATGACAGTAGTTAAAGCACCTGAAGGTGACGGCGAAGGCTTCCTAATCGTTGAAGACTTGGTTGATAGTGGTGACACTGCACGTAAGCTTCGCGAAATGTACCCTAAAGCGAAACTGATCGCTGTATGTGCAAAACCATCTGGCGCTGATTTGCTAGACGAGTACATTGTTGATATCGCTCAAGACACATGGATTGAGCAACCTTGGGATACTAGCCTAAGCTACGTAGAGCCAGTAAATCGCAAGTCAAAATAAGCGTAAACTTAGTTTTTTGAGAAATGACCCTTTATAGGGTCATTTTTTTTTATATTATTAGTGACAACCATTTCTTATTAAGTATCCCAATGTCTGAACCAGAAGAAACGAGCTCGAACCTTTCGGAAACTTTGTTTGTAAAGCACAAGCAAGCGAAAGAGACCTCAATGTTGACACAATACATGCCAAGCTCTGAAGCGCTATTGGATGAGAAACGTGAACAGCAAAACTCATCATGGTATCGAAACCTAAGACGTCTTCAGTGGGTATGGCAAGGCGTTAATCCAATAGAGCAGGAAGCGGTATTGGCTCGCATCGCGTCATCAGATAACTCTCGTACAACCGATGAGTGGCTTGATACGGTCATGGGTTACCGAAGTGGTAACTGGGCATACGAATGGACCAAGCTGGGTATGCAGCATCAAAATCGTTCTAATGAGAAGAATGGTGAAGAGATGGCTGAAGAGCTATTTTCCGCATCGTTGTGCTTCAGTATTGCGGGTTACCCACACCTCAAGAACGACAACTTGGCAGCTCAGGCTCAAGTGTTGGCCAACGCAGCGTATTCTGAAGCGATCAAGCACACTAAGTTGATCGTCAAGCAGATTGATATTCCGTACCAAAACAAGAAGATCAAAGCGAACTTGCATCTAACCAAGACAGATAAACCACAACCGGTTGTGATTGTCAGCGCGGGTCTAGATAGCTTGCAAACCGATATGTGGCGCCTGTTTAGGGATTATTTAGCACCTAAGAACATTGCTATGTTAACGGTAGACATGCCATCAATAGGGCACAGTGCACATTGGCCGTTAACAGAAGACTCATCTTGTCTTCACCAAGCAGTGCTGAATGAATTGCCTAACATCCCATGGGTCGATCACCACAAAGTCGGCTTGTTTGGTTTCCGCTTCGGTGGCAATGCGATGGTGAGATTATCTTTCCTCGAGCAACATAAGATTAAAGCGTGTATTTCTTTAGGCGCGCCAATTCACGATATCTTTGTTCATGCAGACAAACTTAAGCAGATGCCTAAAATGCATCTAGATGTGTTGGCTTCGCGCCTTGGTAAAGGGGCGGTCGATATCAATAGCCTTTCTGGGCAGTTGATGGCGTGGTCACTCAAGGTACAAGGTTTGCTGTCAAACAGTAAAACCAGTGTTCCTATCTTGGCATTGGCACTGGAAGGCGACCCGGTTTCACCGCCAATGGATAATCAACTGGTTGCTATTTACAGTGATTACGGAAAAGCGAAGAAAATCAAAGCTAAGTCAATTACACAAGGTTATGAGCAATCCCTCGAATTGGCGATAAAGTGGCTTGAGGATGAATTATTTAGATGACATTTCTCCTAAATTAGTTAAGCATGAAAAATGTACAAACTAAGTACCTGATACTCAGAGGTCATTTATAAAATCCAAATGCGTAGTTTCTACGTATAACAGTCTGAGTAACGTCATTCTTAACATTGAAAATGGAGATTCAATATGTCAGAAGTGACACAACAACCTACGCATTACCGCTTGTTGAATGTTTTAAAGGCGATCGGGCCTTACTTAAGGGAACCGCAATCAGAAGAAGGCCACTATATCTTTGATTGCTTGTCTGTATGTGTGAACGATAAAAAATCACCAGAAGAACGCGAGTTCTGGGGCTGGTGGCTGGAATTGGATAAGTCGGAAGAGGGATATTCGGCGAAGTACAATATCGGCAAGTACAACATCGATGGTAACTGGGATTCTTTGCCGTTACCTAAAAAGGCGGTCGCTGAGGTCTCTCGAACTCAAGAAGCCTTCCACAAGAAACTGGTTGATGAACTTCAAAGTAAGTTTGAAATCAGTATCCAATTAGACGAAGAGTCTGTCGAATTCGTCTAATTTTAAAGGTTACTCTTCTATATAAAGCAAAAAGGTGCGATTTCGCACCTTTTCTGCTTGTGAATTCCCCTTTTGATTGCTAAAACATCACCTCTTATTTGTTTTATCCATAAAAGACTTCATGACAACAAATCATCAAAGCGGGACAACAACACAGCGTAAAACTGTCGTTGTTAAACTGGGTACCAGTGTCTTAACTGGTGGAACATTGGCATTAGACCGCGCTCATATGGTTGAGCTGGTTCGTCAATGTGCTGAATTAAAAAAACAAGGCCACTCTGTGGTTATGGTTTCGTCTGGTGCAATTGCAGCAGGACGTGAGCACCTTGGTTACCCCGCACTTCCCAACTCAATGGCGAGCAAACAGTTGCTTGCGGCAGTTGGGCAAAGTCAGTTGATTCAAGTTTGGGAGTCTTTGTTTGCTATCTATGGCCTTAAGATTGGCCAGATGCTACTGACTCGTGCTGATCTCGATGATCGCGAGCGTTTTCTTAATGCACGTGACACGATCAACGCACTGGTTGAGCACGATATTATTCCGGTAGTAAACGAAAACGACGCAGTAGCAACCAACGAAATTAAAGTGGGCGACAATGATAACTTGTCGGCCTTAGTGGGTATTTTGTGCGGTGCTGATAAGCTTTTGCTACTAACAGACCAAAAAGGCCTGTTTACGGCTGACCCTCGTAAAGATCCAAATGCTGAGCTCATCAAAGAAGTGAAAACCATTGATGACACGCTGCGTAAGATCGCAGGTGGCAGCGGTACTACGTTGGGTACTGGCGGCATGGCGACAAAACTGCAGGCGGCTGACATTGCTCGTCGCGCAGGCATCGAAGTGATTATTGCTGCGGGCAGTGCTGAAAATGTGGTGTTTGATTCACTGAGTGATAACCCACAAGGCACACGTTTCTTGCCTTTAGCGGAAGCGCTTGAAAACCGTAAACGCTGGATTTTAGCGGGCCCTGCTTCAGCAGGTGACATCGTGGTTGACGACGGCGCAGTAAACGCAGTCAACACCAAAGGCAGCAGCTTGTTGGCGAAAGGGGTTGTTCGAGTTAAAGGCGAATTCTCTCGTGGTGAAGTTACCCAAGTCACAGACAGCAAAGGCAAAGTAATTGCGCGTGGTATCGCCAGTTATTCAAGCCAAGACCTAGCAAAAATTGCAGGCAAGCACAGTAAAGATATTGGCGACATCCTTGGATACGATTATGGGTCAGAAGTCATTCACCGTGACGACCTAGTTGTAATCCAAGAGTAGCTCGTGATGATAAGGTGAATCACCTTTTTGCATCCAAAGACAGACAGAATTTAGGGAGAGTTAAACGTGGATTTAACTAACATGGGTATCGCAGCAAAAGACGCTGCTTTCCACCTAGCGACCGCATCTACGGCGCAAAAGAATAAAGCATTGGCGATTATCGCTGATGAGCTAGAAGCAAACGCAACAACGATTTTAGAAGCGAACGCGAAAGACATCGAACTGGGTCGTGAAGCGGGTTTAACTGACGCACTGCTCGATCGTCTACTTCTTAACGAAGAGCGCTTAACCGGTATCGCTAACGATGTTCGTAACGTGATTAGCCTGAATGACCCAGTTGGCAGCGAAATTGACAGCAAAGTACTAGAAAACGGTATGTCACTGTCTCGCCGCCGCGTGCCACTTGGTGTGGTGGGTGTTATCTATGAAGCGCGTCCGAACGTAACCATCGATATTGCAGCTCTGTGTCTGAAGACAGGTAACGCAAGCATTCTACGTGGTGGTAAAGAGACGTTTTTCTCGAACATGGAACTGGTTAAGGTTATCCAGTCTGCATTAGAGAAAGCGGAGCTACCAGCCGCTTCTGTTCAGTACATCGAGAAGCCTGATCGTGAACTCGTTTCTCAACTGCTTAAACTGGACGACTACGTGGATATGATCATTCCTCGTGGCGGCGCTGGTCTGCACAAGATGTGTAAAGAGAACAGCACCATCCCAGTAATCATCGGCGGCTTTGGTATCAGCCATATCTTCGTTGATGAAAGCGCTGATCTTGAGAAATCTGTCGATGTGGTCGAAAACTCAAAAGTTCAACGTCCATCGGCGTGTAACTCGTTAGATACACTGCTAGTGCATGAAGCGGTTGCTGAAGCTTTCCTAACTAAGCTGAAACAGCGTTTAGCCGGCAAGGTAACCTTAGTTGCTGATACCAGTGCAAAATCGCTGCTAGCGGGTTTTGAAGACCAACGTGATGCGGTTGAAGGCGACTTTGACACTGAATGGCTAAGCTACACGCTAGGCGTGAAAGTGGTAGCGGATGTGGCAGAAGCGATTGACCACATGCGTGTACACAACGCGAGTCATTCAGATGCGATCATGACCAATAGCTTAGAGAGCTCAGAGCGTTTCATTAACTCTGTTGGTTCTGCAGCGGTTTATGTGAATGCATCAACACGTTTCACTGATGGAGCACAGTTTGGTTTAGGTGCTGAAGTTGCCGTGTCTACTCAGAAATTGCATGCTCGCGGCCCAATGGGCTTAGAAGAGCTGACAAGCTACAAATGGGTAGGTAAAGCGAACTATTTAGTCCGCGGTTAACGCTGGTCGTTAATTTTACTCCTCAGCTCATTTTTGAAATGGCGGTCGAGTAGCAATAATCAATGAATCACCACACAAAAGGGCCTTAATTGGCCCTTTTTCTTTCCTAACGTTTGGCAATTCCGTTACACTGATATTCAATTATTTGGAGGTGATATGCATTGTCCTTTTTGTTCAGAGAACGACACTAAAGTAATCGATTCAAGACTGGTAGCCGATGGCCATCAGGTTCGTCGTCGCCGTCAATGCCTTGCATGTAGTGAACGTTTTACTACGTTCGAATCGGCAGAACTTGTGATGCCTAAAGTCATAAAGTCGAATGGAAACCGCGAACCATTTAATGAAGATAAAATGGTGGGTGGTGTACAGCGCGCCCTAGAAAAACGCCCAGTGAGTGCTGACGCGATTGAACTTGCGATCAGTACGATTAAGTCACAACTCCGTGCAACTGGTGAGCGTGAAGTACCAAGCGAGATGATTGGTAATCTTGTGATGGGCCAATTGAAAGAATTGGATAAAGTGGCGTACATTCGTTTTGCCTCTGTTTACCGCAGCTTTGAAGACATCCGAGAGTTTGGCGAAGAAATCGCTAAATTAGAGGATTAACTCCTCAATCATGTCAAACTTTACTCCCCTAGATTTTCAAATGATGTCGCGTGCTATTCAGTTAGCAAAACGCGGCATTTACACTACTGCGCCAAACCCTAATGTGGGTTGTGTCATTGTACAAACCGACGGTCAGATCGTTGGTGAAGGTTTTCATGCCAAAGCTGGCGAACCTCATGCTGAAGTACATGCCATGCGAATGGCAGGCGACAAAGCAAAAGATGCGACGGCTTATGTCACGCTAGAGCCTTGTTCTCATTACGGTCGAACGCCGCCTTGTGCTGAAGGTTTGATTAAGGCTCAAGTAGCCAAAGTGATTTGTGCCATGCAGGACCCAAACCCAAAAGTCGCAGGTCGTGGTATCAAAATGCTACGCGATGCGGGTATTGAGGTTGAAATCGGTTTGCTAGAGCAAGACGCTCTCGACTTGAACCCTGCATTTATCAAGCGTATGCAAACTGGCATGCCATTCGTTCAGTTAAAGATGGCCGCTAGCCTTGATGGGCAAACGGCATTGGAAAATGGCCAAAGCCAGTGGATCACATCGCCAGAAGCACGTCGTGATGTTCAGAACTACCGAGCAAAATCAGGCGCTGTGTTGTCAACTAGCCAGACGGTGATTGAAGACAACGCGTCGTTGAATGTTCGTTGGGCAGAGTTGCCAAGCAGTATCAAAGGTCATTACGCTGAAGACGAGCTGCGTCAGCCGATTCGCGTGATTCTTGATCGTCAAAACCAACTGCGTCCTGAACTCAAGTTATTCCAGACTCCAACATCGGTGTTGAGAGTTGCCGAAGCATCTGCTGATATTGAAGTCGCAACCACAGATGCAGGTCAGCTCGATTTGCACGATCTGATGCGTCAATTACCTGCCAATCATATCGACCATATTTGGGTCGAAGCGGGCGCAACATTGGCAAAAAGCTTGATTGAAGAGCAGCTGGTGGATGAGCTAATCCTTTATTTAGCACCTAAACTTATGGGCAGTGACGGACGAGGTTTGATGGGTGCATTAGGGCTCACTTCAATGTCTGACGTTATTGACCTAGAAATTAAAGATGTTCGACAGGTTGGTGTGGATATTCGCATCGTTGCGAAACCCGTATTTCGAAACAGATAGTAACGAAACCACAGTGGAAATAGTTACTCCAACTACATACGTGTCGTTGACAACAAAAAGAGTTTTAAAATGTTTACAGGAATTGTAGAAGCCGTAGGTACATTGAGTGCAATCACTCCCCGCGGAGAAGACATCACCGTAACGGTTAATGTTGGTAAGCTTGATATGGCTGACGTTAAGTTAGGCGACAGTATCGCTACCAATGGTGTGTGTTTGACAGTTGTTGAATATAACGACCACAGCTACAGTGCAGATCTTTCGCTTGAGACCCTGAAAAAAACGGGTTTTGTCGATTACCAAGCGGGCGATAACGTTAACCTTGAGAAAGCAATGTTACCAACCACGCGTTTCGGTGGACATATAGTGTCTGGTCACGTTGATGGCGTGGGTGAGATTGTTGAACGTAACCAAGTTGGCCGTGCGATTGAATTCTGGGTAGAAATGCCAGCAGAAATCTCAAAATACGTGGCTCAAAAAGGCTCAGTAACAGTTGATGGCATTAGCCTGACTGTGAACGATTTACGTAAGAACGCATTCAAGCTGACTATCGTTCCTCATACTTCTTCAGAAACCACCATCGACCAATTCAATGTCGGTCGTAAAGTGAATCTAGAAGTTGATGTATTAGCACGTTACATGGAGCGTTTACTGCAAGGTCAGCAACAAGAATCTGAGCCTGAATCTCGATTAACGATGGAATTCTTACAGCAGAATGGTTTTGCTTAACCGTTGATACAAAGTGCGTTAAGCGAGACTTTGTAAAGCGAAGCAATATCATCAGGTTTAAATAGTGTCGGTTCTAGGAAGCAGAACCATTTCAAAGGATATAGAACAATGCCAATTAGTACTCCTCAAGAAATTATTGAAGACATTCGCCTAGGAAAAATGGTTATCCTGATGGATGATGAAGATCGCGAAAATGAAGGCGATCTGATCATGGCAGCAGAACATGTGACGCCAGAAGCGATTAACTTCATGGCGATGTACGGCCGTGGTTTAATTTGTCTGACGCTAACCAAAGAGCGTTCAAACCGCATGGGTCTAGCGCCTATGGTTCAAGATAACAACGCACAGTACACCACTAACTTTACTGTTTCGATTGAAGCGGCTGAAGGTGTAACGACGGGTATCTCTGCATCAGACCGTGCAGTGACGGTTCAAGCGGCAGTGGCGAAAGATGCGAAAGCGGCTGATCTTGTTCAACCTGGTCATATTTTCCCACTGACAGCGCAAGATGGCGGTGTTCTGACTCGCGCAGGACACACAGAAGCAGGTTGTGATTTAGCACGTCTTGCAGGCTGCGAGCCAGCATCGGTTATCGTTGAGATCCTAAACGACGACGGCACCATGGCTCGTCGTCCAGATCTTGAAGTGTTTGCTGAAAAACACGACATCAAGCTAGGCACAATTGCTGACTTGATCGAATACCGCAACAACACAGAAACAACGATTGAGCGCGTAGCCCAATGTCATTTACCAACTGAATTTGGTGATTTCGAGCTGGTGACTTACCGCGATACAATTGATAACCAGATCCACTACGCGATGCAAAAAGGTGACCTATCTGAAGGTGCTCCTTTGGTACGTGTTCATCTGCATGACACGTTCACCGATCTGCTTCATTCAGACCGTGGTACGGAGCGTAGCTGGTCGCTAGATAAAGCGATGAAGCGTATTGGCGACGAAGGCGGTGTGTTGGTTATTCTTGGCAACGAAGAGTCGTCTGATTCTTTGATTCACAAAGTGAAGACATTCGAAGCGCAAGACAAGAACGAGCAGCCAACTATGGCGAAGAAGCAGGGTACCTCGCGTCGTGTTGGTGTCGGTTCTCAGATTCTTCAAGATCTAGGTGTGCACGATATGCGTCTGCTTTCTTCAAGCACTAAGCGTTACCACGCATTGGGTGGTTTTGGCCTTAACGTTGTTGAGTACGTTTGCGAATAAACCATGCGTTAGCAAGCAGACGTTTCTCCGTTTGTAGCAACATAATTTACCGATGATTTCAGTGGCTCTTTTGGTGATAAATCTTGCCAAAAGAGCAAAGTAGCCAAGTCCGACTCAAAACGTGTTCAACACACAAACTTGGTTACTCGCTGTTCCTATATGCTTGGGATCAGCGCTGCATTATCATCTTTACATTGCCGGTGTCTGTTCTTCTAAATTACCATTAGATATTGCTCACAGTTTTGTGCTAGAATCCGGCGATTCTCACTTGATGAAAATAGTTAAAGGAAGGCTTATGAAAGTGATCGAGGGTGGCTTCCCAGCGCCAAATGCAAAAATTGCTATCGTTATTGCTCGTTTCAACAGTTTTATTAACGAAAGTTTACTTTCTGGTGCAATCGATACTTTAAAGCGTCATGGACAAGTAAGCGAAGACAACATCACTGTTGTTCGTTGCCCTGGTGCAGTAGAACTTCCACTTGTAGCGCAGCGCGTTGCAAAAACAGGTAAGTTCGATGCGATTGTATCTCTTGGTACAGTAATTCGTGGCGGTACACCTCACTTTGACTATGTTTGTAGTGAATGTAATAAAGGTTTGGCACAAGTGTCTCTGGAATATTCTCTTCCAGTAGCGTTTGGTGTTCTTACTGTTGATACGATCGATCAAGCTATTGAACGCGCAGGAACCAAGGCTGGTAATAAGGGTGCAGAAGCAGCACTTAGCGCACTTGAGATGATCAACGTTCTTTCTGAAATCGATTCCTAATGGGGGCCAGTGTGAAACCAGCCGCACGTCGTAACGCACGTCAATTTGCTCTACAAGCAATTTATTCTTGGCAAATTACTAAAGAAAATATTGCTACCGTTGAAGAACAGTTCTTATCTGGTGGTAAGTATGATGAAGAAGAGCATCATGCTGCAGAGCCTGCTCTTGCTATGCCAGAAACAGACGTTGCATACTTCCGCGACCTACTAACTGGTGTTGCTCTTAGCCACATGGAACTTGATAGCAAGCTTCGTCCATTCGTATCTCGCCCTATGCAAGATCTGGATCTGATGGAACTAGCGCTTCTACGTTTAGCTATGTACGAGATGACTCGTCGCGAAGATGTACCATACAAAGTGGTTATCAACGAAGCTATCGAGCTTGCAAAAGTATTTGCAGCAGAAGACAGCCATAAGTTTGTTAACGGTGTGCTTGATAAAGCTGCACCGCACGTTCGTAAGAAATAAGACGTTCGTATATTGAATCTAAAGGTCAGCTTTTATGCTGGCCTTTTTTGTAACTAAATTTCTGTAATATCCATAATTACGGCGATTTTTATGAGACTAAAGATAGGGCATGTGATGTCTGGTGAATTTAACCTGATTGAAAAATATTTTGTAAATCGACAACCACAACGTAAAGACGTTCTTCTGGCTGCTGGCGATGATTGTGCTTTGGTCAAAGCGCCGGGCAATGTTGAGATAGCGATCAGCACGGACACCTTAGTGGCTGGTACCCATTTCTTAGCTGAGGCGAATCCGGCTTGGGTGGCACACAAAGCGTTGGCTTCCAATATCAGTGACCTTGCTGCAATGGGCGCGACGCCTGCTTGGGTGTCTTTTGCTTTAACCATGCCTGAAATCGATGAAGCATGGCTTGCTCCCTTCTGTGACTCCTTTTTTAAACTCGCAGACTACTTTGGTATTCAGTTAATTGGTGGCGACACAACCAAAGGTCCACTAAGCCTGACACTGACGGTACAGGGCTTTGTTCCTGAAGGACGAGCGCTGCGCAGAGATGGCGCGAAAGTGGGCGACTGGATTTACGTAACAGGTAATCTAGGTGACAGCAAAGCTGGCTTAGAAGTGTTACTTAACCCTGAGCAGAACAGAGCGAAGCCCTATGCTGCTGAGCTTGAAGAGAGACATTATGTGAGCGCCCCACGAGTGTTAGCGGGTCAGGCTCTAGTGAACCTTGCTTCATCTGCGATTGATATCTCTGATGGCGTTATTGCTGATTTAAAACATATCCTTAAGCGTTCTCAAGTTGGCGCGAGTATTGATGTAAGCACGCTGCCTATCTCTCCAGAGTTACGTCAGTTCGCTCCTGATATCACTTCAGCTCAGCAGTATGCGCTAACGAGTGGTGAAGAGTACGAACTGTGCTTTACTGTACCAGAAGAGAATAAAGGGTCGCTGGAAAGTGCTTTGTCACACACTGGTACAAAAGTCACCTGCATTGGCCAGATAAGACCTGTAGAATATTTTGAATTACACAATAATGGTGAACCACTAAACTGGAACTTAACTGGTTACGATCACTTTAAGGTTAATTGATGACAAACCCACTTTCTCTTATTTCTCTTAAAAATCCTTGGCATTTCTTAGCAACGGGTTTTGGCAGTGGCTTATCGCCTATTATTCCCGGCACAATGGGCACGCTTGCGTCAATTCCGTTGTACCTATTGTTGGTTCAGCTACCGTTTCCTGCTTACGTTGCCGTGGTGGTGGTAAGCTGCATTATTGGTATTAAGATCTGCCAAGTAACGTCTGATGATATGGGCGTGCATGACCACGGTTCTATCGTTTGGGATGAGTTTGCGGGCTTTTGGATCACCATGAGCTTAGTGCCTATGCTGAATATCCCTGCCGATGACTGGAAATGGCTTCTGACTGGTTTTGTGCTTTTCCGCTTCTTTGACATGGTAAAACCTTGGCCGATTGGTTGGCTAGATGCGCGAATTCACGGCGGCTTGGGTATCATGATTGACGATATTGTAGCGGGTATTATGGCGGCTATTTCGTTGTATGCCGTGGCACATTTCGCAGGTTGGTTAGTGTGAGTTAACTGAAGGGCTAAGGTTTAGTTGGCGATACACCAAACTAATTAGCAGATACTAAAAAGGTTGACCCTAGGGCCAACCTTTTTTGTTTGCGGAGCTTACGAGCTTACGCATTAAAGCTACTTGGCAAGATAGTCAGTGATAGACTTCTCAATCCCTTTCGCATCTAAGCCAAGCTCTTCATGCAGCTCACCTTGAGTACCTTGAGCAATAAACTTGTCTGGTAGGCCAAGGTTCAATACTGGCATCAGTAGTTTTTCTTGCATCAAGAATTCAATCACACCCGCACCCGCACCACCTGCAATCGCGTTTTCTTCGATAGTCACTAGTACATCGTGGTCAGCAGCAAGTTGTTTGATCAGAGCTTCGTCGAGGGGCTTAACAAAGCGCATATCTGCCACTGTAGCATCGATAGCATCAGCCGTTTGAAGTGCACTCTCAAGGAAAGTACCGAAGCTTAGGATAGCGACCTTCGAGCCATCTTTTGCTTTTTCGCTTTCGCGAACGATACGACCTTTACCAATCTCAAGAGCGGTAAACTCACTTTGAATCTCAGTACCCATGCCATTACCGCGAGGGTAACGAACGGCACTTGGACCCGTGTGCTGGTGACCGGTGTAAAGCATTTGGCGACATTCGTTCTCGTCGCTTGGTGCCATGATCACCATGTTTGGAATACAGCGCATGAAACTTAAGTCGAACGCACCTTGGTGTGTTTGACCATCGGCACCGACGAGACCTGCACGGTCAATAGCGAACATAACCGGTAGATCCATGATTGCCACATCGTGGATCAGTTGATCGTAACCACGTTGTAGGAAAGTCGAGTAGATAGCCACAATTGGCTTATCACCCGCAATCGCCATACCCGTTGCTAGGGTCACAGCATGCTGCTCAGCAATTGCTACGTCGAAGTATTGTTCTGGGTACTCTTTCGAGAAACGCACCATGCCAGAACCTTCACGCATTGCAGGCGTGATTGCCATTAGCTTAGGATCTTGCGCAGCCATATCACACAGGAAGTCGCCAAAAATCTTAGAGAAAGTTGGCTTAGAGCTGGTGCTCTTAGGTAGGCTTGAGTGTGCGGGATCGAACTTTGGTACACCGTGGTAGCCAATTGGATCTTTCTCAGCTGGCTCGTAGCCTTTGCCTTTCTTAGTCATGATATGCAGGAACTGAGGGCCTTTAAGGTCTCTCATGTTCTTAAGCGTTTTAATCAGCTCATTTACATCGTGGCCATCAATTGGGCCAATGTAGTTAAAGCCTAACTCTTCGAACATGGTGCCAGGTACAACCATGCCTTTTAGGTGTTCTTCTGTACGACGAACCAACTCTTTAATCGGCGGAACGCCTGATAGCACTTTCTTGCCGCCCTCACGAATTGACGTGTAAAGACTGCCAGAAAGAACTTGAGCTAGGTGGTTATTTAGCGCACCTACGTTTTCAGAGATCGACATCTCGTTATCGTTCAGGATAACCAGCATATCATTGTGAATATCGCCTGCGTGGTTCATTGCTTCAAATGCCATACCAGCAGTAATCGCGCCATCACCAATCACACTCACGACTTTACGGTTCTTACCTTCTTTCTTTGCACTGATAGCCATACCAAGTGCAGCACTGATCGAAGTTGAAGAGTGACCAACAGAAAGTGTGTCGTATTCGCTCTCTTGACGCCATGGGAATGGGTGCAGTCCATCTTTTTGACGGATAGTCGATAAACGGTCGCGACGACCAGTAAGAATTTTATGCGGGTATGCTTGGTGGCCAACATCCCAAACCAACTGGTCAAAAGGCGTGTTGTACACATAGTGCAGAGCAACGGTTAGCTCTACTGTACCTAAGCCTGACGCTAAGTGACCACTTGACTGGCTCACCGAGTTAAGAAGATAGGTACGTAATTCATCACAAAGCTGTGTAAGCGTCTCTTTTGGAAGTAGACGCAAATCCTCTGGCTTATCAGCCAAAGCAAGAGTTGGGTACTTTGATATATCAAGAGTCATAGGTAATGCGCGCTTATTGTCTTAGTTCTTGCGCTCGATGACGTATCGGGCGAACTCTTCGAGTGACTGGGTATTGTATGGGATTGCAGCCAAAGCTTGAAGCGCTTCCTGTAGCAGAGTTTGCGCTTTTTCTTGAGCGCCCTCTAAACCTAGCAAAGAAGGGTAGGTGCTTTTGTTCAATTCTTGGTCAGAACCCTGTGGCTTACCCAAAGTTTCAGTATCGCCAGTGATATCTAAAATATCATCTTGAACCTGGAATGCTAATCCAATGGCGTCGGCGTACTTGTCTAATTGAGGCATCACTTCAAACGCTTTTTCACCAGCAGCGAGAGCACCTAAACGAATCGCACATTTCATTAGCGCGCCCGTTTTATTGCGGTGAACTTCTTCTAACTCTTCTAGCGTGACAGAGCGGTTTTCAGCTTCAATATCAAGTGCTTGTCCAATGCACATACCTTGTGCACCAGAGGCTTCGGCTAGGCGTTGAATCATTCGAACGCGATTGCTTTCACCGTCAGCACTTAATGTACCTTCCGCAAGTATAGTAAACGCGAGAGTTTGTAGTGCATCGCCAGTTAAAATTGCCGTTGCTTCATCGTATTTGATGTGACAAGTCTGATGGCCACGACGCAGTTCGTCGTCGTCCATTGCTGGCAGGTCGTCGTGAATCAGAGAGTAGGCATGAATACATTCGACTGCAGAAGCTGGAGTGTCGAGTTCTTCAGCGGTGCAACCGAGCATCTCCCCTGTAATATAGACAAGAAATGGACGCGCGCGCTTGCCGCCTAAAAGTAACCCATAACGCATTGCGTTGATCAGGTTCTGATTTTGGTGTGGCAGGCGATCAAGCCAAAGGTTCAGTTGCTCGTTATTACGTGCCTGATAAGACAATAAAGTCTCGATCATAGGGGATCTCATACAATTCGTTATTCTGGTTGTGGGTTAAAGTCACTAAGTTCTGCGTTTTCATCATTTTGCAGTAGGATGCTAACACGCTGTTCAGCATCGTTTAGTTTGCTTTGACCGGCACGAGCGAGGGAGATACCTCGTTCAAATTTTTTCAGCGCATCATCTAAAGCTAGATCACCGTTTTCTAGTTGATCAACCAAGCCGTCGAGCTCTTCGATTGCCGCTTCAAAGCTCATATTTTCAGGTTTCTTAGTAGCCATAATAAATCTGCGTTTGGAAAGATGAACGAACGTTACCTTAGGGCGTTGAGATGGTCAAATGTAACCAATAAATTTTGCTAGAAAGTTCGTTTTTAAGAGGCTTGAAGCCACTTTCATCTAATAACCTCACCTTTATCGAGTTTATGACTGCTCGAGAACGGGGAAGCGGGTAATAGTTGTGATACAAAAAGCAAAAGTGTGATACTTAGGCCAAGAATTTACTAAAAGATCTTATAGTCTTGCCGATAAAAAGATTATCGTCGACATAGAGCTACAAAAAAGCATGAGGAGTGCTCAGTGGATTTAGCAACCCTAATAGGTTTGATTGGTGGATTTGCCTTTGTAATTATGGCAATGATCCTAGGCGGAAGCCTCGGGATGTTCTATGACACGACATCCATTTTGATCGTAGTTGGGGGCTCAACCTTTGTTGTTCTAATGAAGTTCACCATGGGACAGTTCTTCGGCGCGACTAAAATCGCAGGCAAAGCTTTTATGTTTAAAGCGGATGAGCCTGAAGATCTTATTGCGAAAGTTGTAGAGATGGCTGATGCGGCTCGTAAAGGTGGTTTTTTAGCACTGGAAGAGATGGAAATTAACAACAGTTTCATGCAAAAGGGCATCGATCTTTTGGTGGATGGCCATGATGGAGATGTAGTTCGTGCTGCACTGCAAAAAGACATCGCATTAACCACAGAGCGTCATGAGCAGGGCGCGAAGGTGTTCTCTGCATTTGGTGATGTAGCACCCGCGATGGGTATGATTGGTACCTTGGTTGGCTTGGTTGCCATGCTTTCTAACATGGATGATCCAAAAGCGATCGGCCCTGCGATGGCGGTGGCACTTTTAACCACCCTATATGGTGCGATTCTTTCGAACATGGTGTTCTTCCCAATTGCCGACAAGCTTGCGCTGCGTCGTGACCAAGAGACACTCAACCGTCGTTTGGTGATGGATGGCGTACTCGCGATTCAAGATGGTCAGAACCCACGAGTAATCGATGGTTACCTGAAGAGCTACCTAAACGAAGGTAAGCGTACGATTGATGGTGAACCTGCGTAAGAGGAGTTGAAGATGGATGAAGAAAATCCATGTAAATGTCCTCCTCCGGGATTGCCTCAATGGATGGGGACATTTGCTGACTTGATGTCACTGCTGATGTGTTTCTTCGTACTGCTGCTCTCATTCTCTGAGATGGACGTACTGAAGTTCAAACAGATCGCTGGCTCGATGAAATTTGCGTTTGGTGTACAAAACCGCTTGGAAGTGAAAGACATTCCTAAAGGCACCAGCATCATTGCACAAGAGTTTCGACCTGGTCGTCCAGAGCCGACACCGATTGATGTGATCATGCAGCAAACGATAGATATCACTCAGCAGACGCTGGAATTTCATGAAGGTGAATCTGAGCGCGCTGGCGGTACCATGCGTGACCAAGGCAAGATGACCGGAGGCAAGTCGCCAGAGGTATCGACTCACGACAATCAAAACTCTGAGTCAGACCAACAGCAACAGCAAGCCGAAGCTCAATCTCAAGAGATGGAAACCTTGATGGAAAGCATCAAGAAGGCGTTGGAACGAGAGATCGACCAAGGCGCGATTGAGGTGGAAAACCTTGGCCAGCAGATTGTGATTCGAATTCGTGAGAAGGGTGCATTCCCATCGGGTTCTGCTTTCCTACAGCCTAAGTTCCGACCTTTGGTGAGACAGGTTGCTGAGTTGGTGAAAGATGTTCCGGGTATCGTTCGAATCTCAGGGCACACCGATAATCAACGTCTTGATTCCGAGCTTTATCGCTCTAATTGGGACTTGTCATCACAGCGAGCAGTGTCTGTTGCTCAAGAGATGGAAAAGGTGCGTGGTTTCTCTCATCAACGCTTGAGAGTACGCGGCATGGCGGATACCGAGCCAGTCGAGCCGAACGATACTGAATGGCAACGTAGCCTCAACCGCCGCGTTGAAATCAGCATCATGCAGGGCGAGCCGCTTTACAGTGACGAAGTGCCTGTTATTAATGAATAGCCGATACGTGTACACACGGTAGCATGCAGATAGCATCGAAAGCCCAACCTTATAATGAGGTTGGGCTTTTTGTTGGTTCATCGCGGCTTTC
>NZ_JBFRTN010000023.1:0-51216 GCF_041474095.1 Vibrio sp. 10N.222.54.A3 | reverse complement strand
TGCTCGGCGCACCAAAAAAAAGGATTGGTATCTCTACCAATCCTCTTTAGGGGGTGTTTCAGTTTTTCTACCTTATGATAGGTAGGTAGCGCCTATTACTCGTAATCAGTCGCGTACGTATCTTCGTATGAGTGAGAGTAGAACTCGAATAGGTTGCCAAACGGGTCTTCTAGATAAACCATTTGTGCTTGTTTTAATTCGTCTTCTGGGTGGTAACGGTGAATGTCCATACGTACCTTACCGCCAAACTCTTCAACGCGCTTAATAGCTGAATGAAACTGCTCTTTTGGAAGCTGTAGACAGAAGTGGAAAATGCCTAAGCGAGAGAAATCAACATTATGACGCTCTTCACGGTCAACCATTTCGAACAGCTCAACACCGATACCATCAGATGTTACTAGGTGTGCAATGTTGAAGCCTTTGAAGCCTTCGCCAAATACTGCGATACACATACGGCCGATTGCTGATTCGCGCTCTTCCATTACTTTGGTGTTGTTCATTACGATTCTTAGACCCAGAGCCTTAGTGTAAAACTCGACTGCTTTGTCCATGTCGCCAACCATGATGCCTACGTGATTCATTTTCATAACTTGCTCCAAATTCGTTTTTAATTCTGTGCGTTTCGAAGACTGGCTTCGATGTTTCGTTTCGATGGAGAGAGTATATGGAGATGTGACGATTAACTGAAATTATCATAAATTATATTAATGATAATTTTTTGTTATTTAAAGATTGGTATAACAACTCAACTCAACTCGCGTAAAGAAACCGTACTTCCCCTTACCTACATAGATACTGAACCAAATACTGCTTACCTAAATAGAGAGCAACCTAAAAAGCATAGCTACTCAAATTGGGGTTGCTGATGTTTGATGGCTTTTGTTAATCGTTTTTGTTGATAGCTTTTACCGATAGTCCTTTCCTTTCGAAGATAGGATTCGCCTATTGAATCTATAGAAATGTCCGATTTCACTAATTTTCGGTGCGAATGCAATATAGCTCCATCGACGCGGGATAGCGTTAAACACTACAAATTAGAAAGAGAGTCGAATCATGATCAACACAGAAATCAAACCATTCAACGCAACAGCATTCAAAAACGGCGAATTCGTAGAAATCACTGAGCAAGACGTTAAAGGCAAGTGGGCTGTATTCTTCTTCTACCCAGCAGACTTCACCTATGTATGTCCAACTGAGCTAGTTGACCTACAAGACAAATACGCAGAGCTTCAATCTCGCGGCGTAGAAGTTTACTCAGTATCAACTGACACTCACTTCTCTCACAAAGCATGGCACGATACTTCTGACAAAATCGGCACTATCGAATACTTCATGGTAGGCGACCAAACAGGCAACATCACCAACAACTTCAACGTTATGCGTGAAGGTCAGGGCCTTGCAGACCGTGCAACTTTCCTAATCGACCCTGAAGGTGTTATCCAAGCAATGGAAATCACAGCTGAAGGCATCGGCCGTGACGCAGAAGATCTACTACGCAAGGTTAAAGCAGCGCAATACGTAGCCGCTCACCCAGGTGAAGTTTGCCCAGCTAAATGGAAAGAAGGCGAAGAGACTCTAGCGCCATCTCTAGACCTAGTAGGCAAGATTTAATCTAAGCCTAGTTCAAACAAGAACAGCTAAGAAAGAACAAGTAAAACAGAACAGTTAAACGGTTCTACAGGCGCGCTTCGGCCTCCCTCCTAAAGGGCAGTTGCGCGCCACCCTTTCAAAACATCAACACCACAATATTTGCCGACTTGCGCCCCCTTTTTATTTTCCTTTTTCAGCAAGAAGGTATTGGTCAATACCAAGACACAGAATTTAAGAGCAGGCACGATTATGTTAGATCAAGCAATGAAGCAGCAGCTAAAAGCATACCTAGAAAACCTAAAAACCAATGTTCAGTTAGTGCTGAGCCTTGATAGCAGCGATACCGCGAACAAACTTCAAGATCTGGCGAATGACATCGCGTCTTTGACTGACAAAATTGAAGTGAGCCGCGATGACAGCGCAAGCACTCGCAGTCCTATCATGCAGGTCGTGAACCAAGAGAAAGGCACCGCGATCGGTTTTGCCGGTTTGCCAATGGGCCACGAGTTCACATCATTGGTACTTGCACTGCTTCATAGTGGTGGTCACCCTATCAAGCTTGAAGCGGACGTAATCGAGCAAATTAAAGAACTCGATCAAGAGCTTAATGTAGAGATTTTTATCTCACTATCGTGCCAAAACTGTCCAGAAGTGGTTCAGGCGTTCAACATGATGTCGGCGATTAATCCTCTAGTTAAGACAACCATGATCGACGGCGCAGCATTCCAAGACGAAGTGAAGTCTCGCGACATCATGGCAGTTCCAAGCGTGTTTATTAACGGTGAGCTATTTGGTCAAGGACGTATGTCACTGGCTGAAATCCTTAACAAGGTTGATTCAGGCGCAGCGGAAAAGAAAGCAGCAAACCTAAACCAACAAGCACCGTTTGATGTATTGGTTGTCGGCGGCGGCCCTGCAGGTTCTTCAGCGGCAATTTATGCTGCACGTAAAGGCATTCGTACTGGTGTGGTTGCTGACCGATTCGGCGGCCAAGTGATGGACACCATGGCGATTGAGAACTTTATCTCAGTAAAAGCGACAACTGGCCCTAAATTAGTGGCAAGCCTTGAAGAGCACGTAAAAGAGTACGGTGTTGAAGTGATGACTGAGCAGCGCGCTGCAAACATCATTGCAGCAGAAGACACTGAAGACGGCTACATCCACGTTGAGCTAGAGAGCGGCGCAACACTACGAGCTCGCACGGTTATCACAAGTACCGGTGCTCGCTGGCGTGAAATGAACGTTCCGGGTGAGCAAGAGTACCGCAATAAAGGCGTCGCTTACTGCCCACACTGTGACGGTCCTTTATTCAAAGGCAAAAAAACAGCGGTTATCGGTGGCGGTAACTCAGGTATTGAAGCGGCTATCGACCTAGCAGGTATCGTGGAACACGTAACTGTGCTTGAGTTTGCGAACACACTGCGCGCTGACCAAGTACTTATCGACAAAGCGAACGCAACGCCAAACATCGAAATCATCAAGATGGCACAAACAACGCAAGTGATTGGTGATGGCAACCGTGTAACCGGTCTGGAATACAAAGACCGCAACACCGATGAACTTAAACAGATTGAACTCGCAGGTATCTTTGTTCAAATCGGCCTGATGCCAAACAGCGAATGGTTGAAGGGTTCGAAAGTTGAGCTCTCACCACGCGGTGAAATTGAAATTAACGCTCATGGCGCAACATCAATGAAAGGTGTATTTGCAGCAGGCGATGTGACAACCGTACCTTACAAACAGATCATCATTGCGATGGGTGAAGGTGCAAAAGCAAGCTTAGGTGCATTTGACCACCTAATCCGTAACTCAGCTCCAGTTAAAGAAGCTGAAACCGCTTAACCTTTACACTGAAAAGCTTAAAGCTTTTAACTCAAGTTCCTTAAATATTTGTTAACTTAATTATTTACTGTTAACGATTTAGACGCCACTCCTATGGATTTAGGAGTGGTTTTTTTCTTTGTGATTTATGCAGGTTGATAAAGCATGAAGGCAACCACCATCGCTAAGCTTCCACCCAAGCAACGGTTCACAAACATCATCTGTTTTGGTGATTGCAGCAACTTTTTAAGCATCGTACCGCAATACGCCCACACCAACATGCACGGCACACCAGTAATCACCGTGCCCGCGATAATGGTCACGACTTGAATCAAGTAATCGGCATTCGGAGTAATGAACTGTGAAAACACGGTTAATGACGCTATCCAACCTTTAGGGTTTAACACCTGCACCAGTACACCAGACATGAAACCTGAACGATTATCGGTAGTGCTTTCTTCGATTTGCATATTCGCAATCGACCATGCCATGAACAGCAAATAAGCCGCACCCGCGTATTTCAAAATGTTGTATAGCTCTGGGTAAAGGGTAAATAGGCTAACCAAACCGACACTAGAACCCGCCAGTACGATGATGATGCCAACAGCGTTCCCAGAGATAAAAGGTAAAGTCGCAGCAAATCCATAACGACTTGAAATCCCAAGTAATGCGATATTGCCTGCCCCAGGGGTAATTGCTATTGATGTTGAAAATAGCAAGAACGCCAGCATTAATTGAGAGCTCATTTCCTCTCACTCCTAATAAGTAAAGTATTTATAGGGAGAGAGTTTACAGATTCGACTAGGAATTAAATTGCTATATAGGCTAATATTAATCCAAATTTGAGCAAGAATTTTCCAAAATAGCCATGAAACAGAAAGAATCCACCAAAGAAGTATTGGATGACACAGATATCGCCATCTTAGAGCATATCCAGCAAGACGGACGCATGAGCAACAGCAAGCTCGCAGAGAAGGTCAACCTCAGCGAAACCCCATGCTGGCGTCGTTGGAAACGCATGGAGGAAACTGGCTATATCGATGGTTACGCCGCTAAGCTGAATCGTAAGAAATTAGGCTTTCATGTGGCTGGTTTTACTCTTGTGACCTTGGGTAACCATGAAGTTGAAAACACAGAACCATTCGAAGAATTTGTCGCGGTAACCGATTGGATTCCTATGTGTCACTGCATTGCAGGCGGCGCCGATTACATGGTGCAAGTGTTGGCCAAAGATTTGGAAGAGTACTTTGAGCGTATTAGCTCGATCAGAAGAGTCAAAGGCGTGAGTGCGATTCAGTCGAACATCTCAGTAAAAGAGTTGAAAAACAGCTATCGATTACCGCTTTCAGATTAGCTCCCTAAAACACATAAAACAAAAAGCCCAGCCGCGATAGATTTCTAAAGTCTAAGGCTCTGGGCTTAACGTTATTATTTACTGGGTTAACTGGCTTAGCTATTCACAAGGATGAGCTAGATGGATCAAGGCTAAACCACCGAGTGATGTTTCACGATATTTCTTGTTCATGTCTTTACCGGTTTGGTACATGGTTGCGATGACCTTATCGAGTGAGATCAAAGACTTGCTGTTTCGCTTCAATGCCATGCGAGATGCATTAATTGCCTTCATCGCACCCATCGCATTTCGCTCGATACACGGCACTTGAACCAAGCCGCCAATTGGGTCACAAGTCATACCCAATGAGTGTTCCATCGCGATTTCCGCCGCAATACAGATCTGCTCATTGCTGCCACCGCGTAGTGCCGTTAATCCCGCAGCCGCCATAGAGGATGATACGCCTACCTCACCTTGGCATCCTACTTCCGCACCAGAGATCGAAGCGTTAGTTTTGTACAGAATACCAATCGCGCCCGATACCGCTAAGAAATCTTTTAACTGCTTAGTATCCAACTCTTTAATGAAGCGATGGTAGTACATCAACACAGCAGGAATAACGCCCGCCGCACCATTGGTTGGTGATGTTACCACTTGGCCACCAGCCGCATTTTCTTCGCTAACCGCAAACGCAAACAAGTTAATCCAATCCATGATTTCCATTGGGTCGTTTTCAACCGCCGCATTCGCTTCTAACTTTTTCAGTAGGTTAGGCGCACGACGAGTTACGTTCAAACCACCATCAAGAATGCCTTCGGTTTCAAAGCCACGCTCCATACAACGACTCATCACTCGCCAGATTTGATCCGCTTTCTCTGAAATAATGTCAGCGCCTTCGAACTCCGCTTCATTTTTTAGAATCATACCACCGAGGCTCATCCCACTATTGTCAGCTTGTTGAAGCATTTCATCGGCGTTTTTGAACGGGAAAGGAACTTCTACCGCTTGGGTTTGAGTACCATTTTGCAGTTCATCAGCAGTTGCGATAAAACCGCCGCCAATCGAATAATAAGTTTCATCGACAATCACGTTGTCACTCTGGTCAAACGCAGTAATCATCATGCCATTTTCATGCAGAGGCAGATTGTCTTTGTGGAACAACATGTCGGTTTCGTAGTTGAAGGCAATGTGCTTGGTGCCCGCTAAATCCATCTCACCACTGTCTACGGCATGACGCATTGCTTGGTTTGCGCTGGTGATTTTGATGGTGTCTGGTTTATTGCCGAGTAGCCCCAATATTGTAGCTCTGTCGGTGTGGTGACCTATGCCAGTCAATGACAAAGAACCGTATAAATCCACCTGAATACGCGTCACTTCTGCGATTTTATCAGCGATTAATTGTGTGAAATGGAAACCCGCAATCATTGGGCCGTTGGTGTGAGAGCTCGATGGCCCAACACCAATTTTGTAGATATCAAAGATCGATAACATAGATATACCAGTAAAAAATCGGTCAATTAAGAAAGAGCGGCATAAAGCCAATCAGGGATAACAGTACAAGCAGCAATCGTCACAACAGCGAACACCAACAAGCCATAATGACTCGCGGTAGGCTTTGCAAACAAATGCTTTTGCTTTTCTATAAATTCATTTTGTTGCTCGGTTACCTCTCCCCAGAAGCGGCTCACAACAACACCTAACACTAAGAAAACCACAGTGCCAATCAAGGCAAACCAAGGCCAAGCTATTCCGCTGTATTTGGCGATGAATACGACGGCCACACTGCCAATACTGCCCGCAATTACGCCTTTCTCGTTTGCTTGTTTGAAGAACAAACCCAAGATAAAAGAGCCAAGGCGAATACCAACAAAAATAGAGGTTAAGCTCGCAATCGTTTTAAGCACTGATTCATTAGAAACAGCCAGTAACGCAGGCACAACAACCGACGCTGCAGCAACCAGGCTCATTTTTCTAGCCACTGATTCATAGTGCGCGTCAGAGGCTTGCTTACGGAAGAAGCGCTTATAGAAATCGAACGTTGCGACCGTCGCCATTGAGTTATAGGTGGAATCCAATGTCGACATTGCCGCAGCCGAAAGTGCTGAGATCACCAAACCAACAATGATTGGGTTGGTATGGTTAAACACAAAATCGAGAATCACTTCGTTGCTGTTTTCAAAACTGCTGTCTTGATAAAAGACACTTAACAGCACCCCCATCACAGCAAAGAACAGATAAACAAAAAATGCGCCGTAGCCACAAAGCAACATCGATTTTTGCGCTGTTTTAACACACTTAGTCGCCAATGTTCTTTGAATAATCAGTTGGTTAGTGCCATACACACTCAGGTGCAAGAAGCTCACAGCCACTACGCCGGCCCACAATGTGGTATCAACGCCTAAGTCAAAATCGAGATTGATGATATTCAAATGTTCAGGAGACAACATCTCGCCCGCATCGATTTTCATCAGCAATAAAACAAAGATCGCAATGCTGCCGATAATCAACACTGCTGACTGAAGCATGTCAGTCCAGATTACAGTCGAGATACCACCCGCATAGGTATACAACGCAGTAAATACGCTGATGTAGATGATCGCCTCAGAGATACTCACTGGCAGCACTTGCACTAAGATCAGGGCTACCGCATACAGAATAACCCCTGCCGAAATACACTGAACCACAATGAACACGATGGAATTGATCGTGCGAGCAACAACGCCAAAGCGGTGCTCTAGGTATTCGTAAATCGAGGTTAGGCCGAGCTTGTAAAACACCGGAACAAAGAAAAGCACAGTGAAAAAGATCACTATTGGATAGTTCAAATGTACGCTCATCGCTTCCATGCCTGAGCTATAAACCCAGCCCGGCATGCCAACGAACGTCATTGCGCTGATGTAGGTTGCAAGAATCGACACACCTGCCGTAAACCAACCAAACTGTTTTCCACCAGTCGAAAAGTCGCCACCGACGCTATAGCGCCTATTAACTAAGTAGCTGATAAACAAAGTAGTTAGCACATAAAGAGCAATAACCACAAAACTTGAGTACGTAACCATTTTTAGATTCCGTTTATTGTATGTCGCAATTAATTCGCTGCCAATAGTACTCAAAAATGGATGTTTTCCCTCAAAAACCCACAATAAGTGTGACTATTATCACTAAGATAGACGATTAAACACTCAAATCGCCCCACAAAGCACAAAAACCCAGTTAAATGAGATCAAGATCACTAAAATGCACAAAATGGGTACGCACTCATTTTAAAATTGACTTTGATCACGGATCTAATAACCACAAAAATTCTATTATCTCTCCCGAAATGAAGACGGTGTGATGAAGCTAAATAATCAACACACAATAATTAAAACCAAAACCACCCTATATAAAATAAAGGTTTATCGGTCATGACCATTAAAAAACACATGAGCGAAGTTCCTATGATTCAAAGGGTAGCCGCATATCTAGCAATTCTAGTAGGTTACTTTTTTTATTGTTATAACTTTGTAATTATTGACTACGTACGCCCATACATTGTGGAAGAATATGCTGGTATTAGCCTTTCTGATACCGCTCAGTTCTACACTTGGCAGTCTGTTGGTGCTCTGATTGGTGCACTGAGCTGTGCATGGTTCGCAACCAAGTTCGGCAAAAAGTCCACGCTAGTAGCAATTACGGCATTAAACGGTGGTGCAACCATCATCAACATGATGTTTACCGACTACGCCACTTGGGCCGCAATGCGTTTCATCATTGGACTGTCTTTAGGCGGTTACTTCACTGTAGCTGTATCTTTGATGATTGGCCTATTTACACCAACGGTTCGCGGTAAGTTGACTGCTTTTGCTTCTTCAATGTTCTCTGTTGCTTTAGTGGCAATGGGCGCTTACGCAGCCTTCATTACAAGTGTTGATGCACCTTGGCAGAGCCTAATGTGGGTAGGTGGTATTCCACCGCTTGTAGCAGCAGCGTTAATGATCTTTGTATTACCAAGCGACAAAACAGTGATCGCCTACGGTGAAGAAGATCAACAAACCACAACCAATGCAGCTGGTGAAGTAACCGAAGCTAAAAAAGGTTCTTGGGGTGAGATGTTAAGCAAGCCTTACCGCAAAATTACGATTACTTGTTTACTTCTTTCTGGTCTTAACTTCTACGGATTCCAATTCTTCGGTGGCTTTGTAACTACCTACCTGAAAGATGTTCGTATGTTTGATGGTGCAACCATCGGTTTGATCTTCTCTATCTCAGCATTTGGTTCACTCTTCGGTGCTTGGTTCTGGGGATGGGCAGCAGATAAGTACGGTCGTAAGATCAACGCGTTCGGCTTCATCCTCGCAGGTATTATGGTTTCTATCTTCTTTGTCGCACCTGGTGACATGATGATTGGCGGCCTAAACATGCTGGCTCTTCTAGGTCTTATCTACAACTTCGGCCTGTCTGCTTCTGCAGTATGGGGCGGTTACTTCTCTGAATTGTTCCCAGCACGCTTGCGTAGCTATGGTGCAGCTTTATTCCATGGCGGTCGTATTATCGGCATGTGGGCACCAATGGTTCTTATCTTCATCCAAGAGCGTACCGACCTACAAACAGCAATGTGGGGCTCACCAATCGTATGGATTATCGCCGGCCTACTATGGCTAACACTGCCTGAAACTCTAAAAGGTGGCGTCTTCGATAAGAGCAAAAAAGCTGAAGCAGCAAAAGCTTAATTCGACACTCATACGCTGAAGTTCAAATACGAAAAGTTTAAAGCCGGCTGATAAATCAGCCGGTAACAAAATCCAAATCGAGTCCTGTTCCGAATGTTGACTCGACAACACAAAGAGAAATTATTATGTCTAAATATCAAGAAGCGAAACGCATTGTTCGTGAATACTTCGATGCAATGGAAAACGCAACTCACGAGAACGTTGCTGAAGTTTTAAAAGCACACACTTCTGAAGATTACTTGTGGCGCGGTGTTTACCCATTCCGTGAGCAAGAAGGCGCACAAGCAGCAGCTGACGTATTCTGGGCACCAATGATGAAGTCAATGACTCGCATGCAGCGTCGTCAAGACATCTTCATCGGTGGTAACAACGAAGTTAACCCAGATGAGATTTGGGTAATGAGCATGGGTCACTTCATGGGTCTATTCGACGCTGAATACCTAGGTATGCGCCCAACTGGCAAGATCATGAACGTTCGCTACGCAGAATTTAACTGTGTTGTTGATGGCAAAATCACTAAGACAGGCCTGTTTCTAGACCTACTAGGCATGATGGATCAAGCGGGTTGCTACCCACTTCCACCATCAACTGGTAAGCACTTCGTATACCCTGGCCCACGTAACCACGACGGTCTGCTATTCGAAGACGCGGCTCCAGAAGAAGGTGTTGCGACACTGGCTCTAGTAAACAAAATGGTTGATGACCTGTCTGCTCTTAACGACAGCGGCGCAATGGGTTGCCCACCAGAAGTACTCGCGAAGAGCTGGTCAAAAGACATGATTTGGTACGGCCCATGTGGTATCGGCGCGTCTTACACTATTCCTCGTTACCAACAACAGCACCAACTTCCTTTCCGTAATAACCTGAAAGACAAGAAGTTCAACGGCCACGTTTGTCGTTTCGCTGAAGGTAACTTCTCTTGTTTCTTCGGTTGGCCAAACCTATCAAACACACCAACAGGTGGCTTCCTAGGTATGACTGGCGGCGAAGTGCGTGCAAACATGCAAGTGGTTGACGTTTACTACCGCGACGGTGACAAACTGTCTGAGAACTGGGTTCTTATCGACCTTCCTTACTGGCTACAACAGCAAGGTCTAGATGTGTTCGAACGCACTTCAAGCATCATGAACCCAACGCTGTAATCGATACGCTTTAATCCAAAAGATTGAAACGAAATAGTGGCAACCTAAATAGACATCTGATTTAGGTTGCCACGCTTACTGGGGGACCCTTCTCGCTCCTAGTAAGTGCTCCAACCAATTCATTATTGCTCCACTAATAACTGAATCTACTAGTGCCTCATGGATGGGGTACACCCTGCCAAACCATTACCAATATAACGGGCTTGAAAGCACGGTGGCTTTCTACGGCCTGAATAAAGAGAATTACAATGAAAAAGTCGATTCTTTCAGCAGTGATCCTGACAGCACTTACCTCAGGTTCTGCTTTTGCTGCACACACTTTTACCAATGACGCGGGCGATAGCCTTACTTTAGACGGTCGTTTCGACGTTCGTTACCAAGATAAGGGCGGCGACCACAACGGTGAGTGGAACAGCGGTAGCTCTCGTTTCGGCCTTAAAGGTCAAATGGGACTCGATAACGGCTGGACTGGCTTTGGCCATGCTGAATGGGGTTACAACTCAGGTGCTAACGGCGACAATATTTACGACCGACTTCTATACGCAGGCGTAGAGCACGACAAATACGGCAAGATCGCAGCAGGTACTAAGCAGTGGTCTACTTTTTATGACGTCGCATGGTACACCGACTTAGGTCGTGTCTTCGGTACTCGCGGCTCAGGTGTTTACAACCTTTCTGACTGGGGTATTGCATCTGGTACAGGTCGAGCAGAAAACTCCATTACTTACCGTAACTCAATCAACGACCAAGTAAGCTACGGCTTCACTTACCAAACGACACGTGAAGAAGTGGCACTAGCGAGTAATGCGACAGCTTCATTGAAAAACGGAATGGGTGCGTCAATCACTTACAAACCGGTTGATGGCGTAACACTAGGTGCAGCTTACCACCAAAATGAAATTGCAGACCTAGACTCAGGTGTGGTTGGCGTAGAAAATGGCGACAACATGCGCATCATGCTATTGGGTGCGAACTACAGCAACGGCGGCTTCTACGCAGGTGCCACTTTCCACGTGGGCGAAAACTGGGAAGCTGTAAGCCAAGGCGGTACGGATGTAATGTTCGATACCCTAGGTGGTGAAATCTACACGTACTACCACTTCGACAATGGCCTACGCCCTACGTTGAACTACAACTACATGGAAGATCGTGATGACCAAACAGATGGCTATGAGCGTAACCTGCTTATCCCTGGTGTTGAATACCACTTCCAGAAGAACAAATTCCTAGTTTGGACTGAATACCAATTCGACCTAGGTAAAGATCAGCTCGTTGGCAATAAATTCGAAAACAGAGATGACCAATTCGCTGCAGGTATTCGTTACTACTTCTAACGCCCAGTTAGTCGATTCATAAATTCTTTAAACAAAGCTCTGCTCTTACGCAGAGCTTTTTTGGGTCATACCCAGAATAATATTCAACACTCTCTATTAACCCTTATTTTTCATCCAATCATGGCATATTGTATTTTTGAGTACGTACCTAATTATGTTACTCTATGCACAATCAATTTGGTTCAAAAGTATGGTCTATGAGCTCTCCAAAACACTCCACGGCGTCAAAGCCAACCGTCACCTCTAAAGATGTCGCTAAACTTGCTGGCGTTTCTCAATCAACTGTATCTCGTGTATTTGTCCCGGGCAGTTCAGTGTCTGAAAAGACCAAGCAAAAAGTGTTCGATGCAGCAAAATCGTTGAACTATCGTCCCAATGCCTTTGCCCGCAGTCTGACGACAAATGAGTCCAAATTGATTGGCTTAGTTTTCCCAGATGCCGACTACCCTATCCACATGAAAACTCTGCAACTTATCTCTACTGAGCTACAAAAGCAGGGTTACTCTGCGGTATTGATTCCTTGGCAAGTGGATGGAAACGACAACCACTCGATTCCTAATATATTCCAATACCGAGTTGATGGCGTAATTGCTGCTTCGGCGACCTTTAATAAGTCGCTTTATGAAGAGTGTGAAGAGTTCAACATCCCCATTGTTCAGTATGCTCGTGTAGTTGAGGGGACTAAGAGTAGCCATGTAATAAGTGACAACTACGCCGCAGGCCAAGTCGCCGCTCAACATTTACATAGCGTAGGAACAAAGTCAGCGGTTTACCTGACAGGTAACGTGCCAACCTACACCAACGGCGAGCGTGAATCGGGCTTTTGCTCAGAATTCGAAGATCTAACAGGCAAGCAAGCTCGTGTTATTGAAGCTGACTATGACTACCTTGATGCTCTAGATACCATTCGGACTCTGTTTTCAGAACCCACACATCCTCAAGCGATTTTCTGTGCGACAGATAACCTCGCGATGGCAGTAATGGATGTGGCGCGCTTAGAATTTAACCTGCGTATTCCAGAAGATCTTCAAGTGATTGGTTTTGACGATATCCCACAGACTCAATGGTTGAACTACCAACTCACTACCTTCAAGCAAGATTTCAGACGCCTTGCACGTGAATCAGTGAAAATTGTCGTTAGCCAGATTCAAGAGCAAGACACAAGCTTGGTTAAGCTGATGGTGCCAGTGAAGTTCATTGAACGAAACACGACGCTAAAACAGAACCAACGTTAAGACGCTTTCAAACAAAAATCCCGCTCAGTGTGAGCGGGATTTTTTATGATATTTAACTAGTTACCTACACCACCGGTCTTCTCTGCCGGAGAGTCAGGCGTCACTGGAGGCCACTCTTGGAAGGTTGCTAGATGTTGTTGGACAGCCGCTTGTGCCGGGCCAAATGCCCACATTTTTTGTCCCATCCATTTTAGGTACATGCCCGACTCTTCCGCCGCTCGCTCGTATGGGTCACGACGTAAGTTAAACAGCAATGGTGCGTTTAGCTCTTCTTTAGGGCCACTCCAACCGTGGTTTTGCACGATGAAATGCGCCTTCCAATCACCAACACGAACCGCTTGCAGCTTGTCTCGTTCGTAGTAGTAGATCTCTTTACGGTTTGACTCGCCTTTCTCGGTCAGCATATCCACTTGGTTGTAACCATCAAGGTGCGCTTTAAAGCCATCGTGACCTTTCAGCAGTTTTTCTTTTAGATCCGTTGGACCACCAGCCGCAGCGACAAGAGTGGGTAACCAATCCATACCATCAAAGATGCCATTGCCTACAGTACCCGCTGGGATTTTACCCGGCCAGCTAACCAATGCAGGGGCTCTTACGCCACCTTCCCAAGTTGTGCCTTTCTCACCGTGATAAGGTGTCATACCGCCATCTGGCCAAGTCATGATCTCTGGGCCGTTATCGGCAGTGAAAATAATAATGGTATTGTCGGCAATACCGAGTTCTTCCATTTTCGCCATCATCTCACCAACATGGTCATCAAGATCTTTCATGACCACTTCTTGAAGTCCCCAACCGTTTTGGCCAAGCATGGCTTCGTATTCAGGTGACAGGTGCGTCCAAACGTGACCACGTGATGGACAGTACCAAGTAAAGAATGGCTTATCCGCTTCAACCGCCCTTTCGATGAAGTTGATCGCGTGTTTATTCACTTCATCATCGAGTGTACGCATACGCTCAATCGACAATGCACCATCATCTTCGATCGTTTGACCACCTTTGCCATCTGATCTTGCGTAAATGACATTACGAGGTGCAAAGGCATCCAAAGATCCATCTTTTGGCCAATCTGGATCTTCTGTGTATTCCATTGCATTCAAGTGATACAACCAACCCCAATACTCATCAAAACCGTGCATTGTCGGTAGGAATTCATCTCGATCACCAAGATGGTTTTTACCAAACTGACCCGTAACATAACCCATGGTTTTAAGAATCTCAGGAAGCGTTGGCGTGTCGGCACTTAAACCAACTGGGCCACCTGGCAATCCGACTGAGTGCATGCCTGTTCGAACAGGGAGTTGACCCGTTAAGAATGCAGAACGACCCGCCGTACAAGAGGGTTGAGCGTAATAATCGGTCAGTAGCATGCCCTTTTCAGCAATACTATCGATGTTCGGTGTTTCGCTGCTCATCACACCATTGTGATAAGCACTCAGGTTTGATATCCCAATATCATCCGTGAAGATAACAAAAATATTCGGTTGCTCTTGGGCTGACCATGCTGATAGCGAAAAGCTGCTCAACACACTCAGAACAACAAGGTGGAAAATCCTTTTCATAGAATGTCCTTATACTGTTTCAGATTGCTCTTTGTGAACCATTTTTATTCCTACCAAACCAAAGCCAAGCTCCAATAGTAGATAGACGACAAGTAGCCAGTGAGGCATGCCATCTATCAACAAGCTAATGACTCGGCCGGCAGCCAAACCCAACATGAAGACCACCAAACTGTAGAGTGCTGGCAGTCGGTATTTCTTTAGTAACGCCCCTGCTATCCAAAACAGAGCCAACGCTAAGTACAACCCCATCACAGCACGAAAGATATGAGTGACATTGATAGGGCTAGCATCAATTCCGAAAAGATAATCAAGGGAGACAACGGGGGCATAACCGTACGACAACGCAATCGGTGTTAAACCCAAAACAGCGACGAACAAAAAAACACTTTGTGGCTTCATATCCTTACTCTTTTAATTTGGCTCTTTTCAAAAAACATAGTCTACAATCAGCAATATACAAGTTGCATATGTGGAAAATGGATAGTTAAAACACACATTTACATTCGTGCTATTTCACATCGAAGATAAGGATATCAATATGGCTAAATGGCATTACCTACTCGCATCAGCATTGGCTGCCAGTTCAACCGTAAATGCTCAGGAAGCAAGCACACAAGCGGATACAAAAAAGTGGCAACATAGCTTCGAAATTTACGCGCTCGCACTCAACATCCGCGGAGACAGCACCATTAGTGATTTGTCTGCTGATGTCGATGTTGATCCTGCATTCATCATGGATCATCTTGATATGACCGCAATGGTGCGTTTAGAGGGTATCTATGACAATCAGTGGGGCTATTACATTGACTACAGCTTCATGAAGTTAAGCGGAAAAACAAACTCAGTGTTAGGTAGCAACCTAGAGGTATTGAGGGGCAACCTTGATATCCGACAAGGTGTTTTAGATGTGAAGGGGTTTAAGCGCTACCAGTACGATTTTGGCACGATTGATTATCTGTTTGGGCTTCGTTGGTGGGATAACGACATCGATGCCAAGCTTTACGGTTCAGGTGGCAATCTAAGTGCAGACCGATCACTCGATGAAGATTGGGTTGATTACCAAATAGGTGTGAGATGGATAACGCAGATCAATAAGGATTGGAAGTTTCACGCAACCATTGATGCAGGGCTTGGTAGTGACACCAACTTTACCTCATCTCTGTTAACTGGCGTGCGATACCAGATAAACAGTTGGTCTGACTTAAATGTTGCCTACAAATCGACCTGGGTTGATTACGAAAACAAGGGGACCTTTGAATACGATACCGCATCGCAAGGGTTCCTGATTGGTTGGGCTGCTCATTTCTAGTCAAACAATAAGAGGTAAGCCTGATATCGTTAGGCTTACCTGACAATGTCAATCTTTCAAGAGTTAATGCCGGTTTTAACTAACGAACAAGCAAAACTACCCATCAACGACCTAGTTATTCACAGTGTTTGGAACTACGCACTCTTTCTTCATGATAGTTAAGCCGGCCTCGAGAGTTTCTGTCCAAGCTTGTTCGACGCTTTCATCGTAGTGAGGGTCATATTTTTTAACTGTATTGAGTAACGAATTGAACCACTCGTTGAGCTCAATCTCGGAAATATCCAGCCCTAGGTCTTTATGCCTTTTACCCAATTTCTTTACTGAGTTACGCACGCTTGGTAGACCAGCAGAGTTATAGATAAGAATGATCGAGGCTTTAAGCATCTTGGTTTGTTGCTCTAACCCTATATTTTCAAAACGTTCTGAAAACCTTGGGTTATGCTCGCAAAAATCAGCCAAAAACGTTTCGAGAAATTCTTGGTCAATCCGGCAGCGCTCAAAACTTTCATAAAACAGTTCGTTCGGTTTCATCTAGCCAGTCCTTTGCAAAATTTTGAGTTATCGGGAAGCTAACAAGTCCAGAGCCGCAACTTAGCCAACTCCGAACCATCAATATGATCTAAGTATACGCCACTGTGGCATAAAATGAACGATGGCATAACGTAAACTACGGCATAAAGTGCGTTGCACAAATCTTGTTTCCATCAGGATCTCGCAAATAAGCCATGTACAAGCGACGCTCGTCAGAACCTCTCGCTCCGGGGCCATTTTCAATGCTGGTACCGCCATTTTCGACGCCAACTCGATGCCACTCATCTACAACTTCAGGAGAAGACGCAAGAAAACCCACCGTCATGCCGTTGCCGTGAGTCGCAGGCTGACCATCAATCGGCTTCGTTAAGCCCAACACACCTGTTTGACTAACGTAAACACAGCGCCCTTTAGAATCAACAGAGCCTTCGCTATAACCAAGCACTTTCATGATTGGGTCATAAAAAGCCTTCGCGCGTTCAATATCTTCGGTACCGAGAAAAACATGGCTGAACATAACTAACCTCTTCTTCTATTGAAAGAACAACCTAAACTAGACCTATAATTCGTGTTTGTCTAGGCACGCTATTCGGTCACAACTGTTGCTTAACCCATTGAGCAAACACCTGAAACTTAGTTCGCTGCTCCATGCCTTTCGGGAACTCAGTTAGTCTGTTCAACAATTCGTTGTGCGCCCTGCCCTTGGTCATGCAAGATATCATCAGGATTTAGCAAGTTGCACTTTTGCATACTCAAGCATCCGCAACCGATACAGCCGGTTAAGTTCTCTTGTAGCGATTTAATCTGCGCCATTTTGCTGTCGAGTTGACCCTGCCACTTCTTAGCAACCCGCTCCCAGTCTCGCTTAGTCGCGGTATGGTTCATCGGCAGTGTCGATAATTCTTCGGTGATCTCTTCCAGCGTGAAGCCTATCGACTGCGCGACTTGTATCAAAGCAATTCTTCTCAACATCGCCGACTGATAACGGCGCTGATTTCCGTTAGTACGAATTGAAGCAATCAACCCCTTGGTTTCGTAAAAGCGTAAGGCCGAAGGAGCCACGCCACTGCGCTCAGCCAACTGGCCTATGGTGAGGTATACGATGTTTCTCATGATCTTTCACTTCCTGTTTGAATAGCCGTTTCTTCCTGATAATAACCAGTATACTATAGTTCATTTTAACTTGAAGTTTGCGTTCAAACTTAGGTTTGGGCTAGATTACAAAATACGCGCAACAAAGCAACCTAACGTATTGATTTTTTTGAGCTATGATTTTGTTCGCTGATTACCATACATGTCGTCAAACCCGGGAATGCCTTGCTCCCACACAGGTTTATCTTCACCGACAATGGTTTTCAATGTATCAATGAAGAGCTTGGTTTTTATGGGTGCATCTCGATGTGGGTACACCGCATAGAAAGTGCCAAAGTCATCCAAGTTTAAGTGAGTCATAATAGGCACTAACTCTCCACTGAGCACTTCATCTTCAATCATCTGCGCCGTGACAACCGCGAGAGTACTGCCAGTTAGCGCGCTCTTGGAAATCATCTCAACGTCATTCACTTTATAAGCGGCATTAAGCTGGAAATGCTGCGCTTGCCCCTCTTGATCGACATAAGAAAACTTATCAATCAACAAACCCGGAGCGGCATAGATAGTCGCAGGTAATGACTCTAACTTTTCGATGGTGTTGATCTCGCCATGCTGAGCAATGAACTCAGGTGAAGCGACAATCAGCAATCGACTTCTGGCTATCTTACGGCTGATTAGGCTGGAGTTTTTGGGCTTACCAATACGGAAACCAATATCAAACCCTTCTTTAACCATATCGACGATTCGGTCTTCGAGTCTCAATTCAAAATCAACATCTGGATACTGCTTCTGGAAAACCGCAATCGCCTGCTGAACATATTGTCGACCGAACATGGTCGAGCTGGTGATTCTTAATAACCCTCGAGGCTCTGCATGATAATTTTGCGCCAAGCGTCGAGTATCGTTCAACAGTGCACGAAGCTGATGCGCTTGATTGACCATCTCATTGCCTGCAGCTGTCAGAGATAACGAACGAGTGGTTCGATTGAGTAACCGAACATCCAGCTCTTCTTCAAGACGGCTGATCTGTTTAGAGATAACGGAACGGTCGACGTTTCTTTGCTCCGCCACTTTGACAAACGAACCCAGCTCAACCACTTCAAGTAACAATAATAAACGACTCGATATATCCATAACGCCCTTTGTTGCATTTAAGGCACCAATCAAGTGCCAATATGACTATTTTTCTCATCTTATTACAAATCTATAGTAGCTGCACATAACGGAGACAACATTCAGTCCCGACCTAATAGAGGAACACCCCATGACACTACTATCTGTGACTAACCAAAATGGCATCGCAACAGTATCGATCAACAACCCACCAGTGAACGTGCTGACTTTCGACTTGATCAACGAGATCAATGCCTTTGTACTTTCATTGAAAGATGATCGTGATACTAAGGTTGTGGTCTTCAAATCATTACATGAGAGCTTCTTTCTGGCTCACCTAGATCTCAATGTGATCAACGGTACACAAGGTGGACAAGCTGGTTCGATTGAATTCAACCACATGATTGAGAACATTAAAGCGATGAAACAAGTCTCTGTCGCGGTAGTTGATGGCGTAGCTCGTGGGGGCGGTAATGAATTTGTGATGGCGTGTGACCTTGCTTACGGCACTGAAAACTCGGCGTTCGCACAACCAGAAATTCATGTAAACATCCCAACGGGTGGCCAAGGCGCAGTTCAATTTGCAAGACGCATGGGCAAAAACAAAGCGCTACAAGCTTTGCTGCTTGGTAACGATTTTACGGCTCAACAAGCAGAAGAGCGTAACATCATCACGCAGTTTGTACCGAAGGCAGAGCTAGAGGGTTTCTTAGCAGCGACACTCGGTGTAATCAGCCAATTAGAAGTACGTGATATCGTGATGTACAAAGAGATCATCGCTGCCTCAATCAAAGATGAGCAAGCGGGCGCTGAACTAGAACTTCGTTACTTCTTAGAGCGCGCAAAAGAGCAGAAAACCGCAGCAATTATCGGTGCGTTTCTAAAACACGGTGGTCAAACTGAGCGTGAAGCGAAAGACATTCAAGGTATCTTCGTTGACACCGAAGCAGAGTTATCACAATAGATAATGACGCAATTAAATGGCCATCGCTTGATGGCCATTTATGTATGTATCTACTTATTTATCTATTTATCTGTGCACCGATGTAGTAATTCTCTCACTCACTGAAGCAGTTAGATCTGACTCATGATCGATTTCAGGCTCTCGGCCATTTCGGTATTGATGATCTCACCCGTTTCTACATTAAAGTTGTCGTAGAAACTTGGCACCGACATCGACCCCTTCACATCAGCATCAAAGTAAGGTGCGGAATTTACCGCAGACGACAACACAGAGCTTGCGCCACCGGGGCCTGGTGATGTGGAGAGCATAACCACAGGTTTACCTTGATACACTTTCATGTCGATTCGTGATGTCCAATCAAACACATTCTTAAAAGCTGCGGTGTATGAACCGTTGTACTCTGCAAAAGAGATGACCACAGCATCAGCTTCGCCAATCTTGCTGAAAAAGCGCTGCGCGTGTTGATGAACGCCGGACTCTTTTTCTCTGTCTTCACTATAAATAGGCATCTCGAAATCATTAAGATCGAGCACCTCTACTTGCGCGCCCTCAACTAAGCTTGCGGTGTACGCTGCAAGTTGTTGATTAATTGATGTTGTACTGTTGGTCGCGCCAATCGCTAATACTTTCATTGTTGATCCTTGTTCATTTTTCTCACCTTTTTGCACTCATGACTTCAATTACGGAGCTCAAAATTCATAACTGAAGATTCGTAACGTCTGTTTGATAACATCAAAACCTGCGCTAGGCGACAAGGTGATAGATTGTGTTTTTAGATTGGGGATGATGATAAAACCTCAAGTTAACTTGAGGTAAAGCGATATTTTCAAAATATAGGAAATAGTTTAAAAACACTTATAAAGCAGTTGATTATGAAAGGTTTAACATAGGTTGGCATTACACAGGAAAAAGTCAGCACACCCAAAATACATTGAGTGTGCTTTATCGAAGTATTATTTACTTAAAGTGATTTAATGGACAGACACCAGAGTAAGCGACACCGGATAGCTCGGCCATTTCGCGATTCCATGTTGCCAAATCATGAGGGTTAAATTGATTCAAATGATCATGCCCACATGCCCTCGCCATCACTTGCATTAATTCTGTCGAGGCTTCAAAGAAGTTCTTAAGCTGGTTCGATGCTTTCTCGACATTCAAACGCTGACGTAAATCGGCTTTTTGAGTTGCAATACCAGCAGGGCAATTATTGGTGTTACACATTCTCGCCGCCACACAACCTATCGACTGCATGGCACTGTTTGAGATAGCGACACCATCAGCACCAAGCGCCATCGCTTTTACGAAATCCATCGGCACGCGCAAGCCGCCCGTGATGATCAATGTGACTCTGTCACTGACCCCTTGTTTATCGAGATACGCTCTAGCGCGAGCGAGTGCTGGAATAGTGGGAACACTGATATGGTCACGGAACATTTCTGGCGCCGCCCCTGTACCGCCACCACGCCCATCTAAGATGATGTAATCGGCACTGGCATCAAGCGCGAACTGAATGTCTTCTTCGATGTGATTGGCACTTAACTTAAAGCCAATCGGGATACCGCCTGTCACCTCTCGAACACGGTCGGCGAACTTTTTAAAATCCTCGACCGTGTTAAGGTCGACAAAGGTGGGTGGAGAAATCGCTGCCGTGCCCGCTTCAATGCCACGCACCTCCGCGATCTTGCCTATGTTCTTCGCGCCCGGTAAGTGCCCGCCCGTTCCGGTTTTAGCCCCCTGCCCGCCTTTAAAGTGGAAGGCTTGAACGTTTTTGAGCTTAGCTTCATCGTAACCAAACTGAGCACTGGCTAATTCATAAAAGTAGCGAGAGTTCGCCGCTTGCTCTTCAGGTAACATACCGCCCTCACCGGAGCAGATACCCGTCCCTGCGAGTTCGGCACCTTTCGCCAATGAGACTTTTGCTTCTTCAGATAGCGAGCCAAAACTCATATCAGACACAAACAAAGAGATGTCCAATTTGAGTGGCTTCTTCGCTTTGGGGCCAATAATCAGTTCAGTTCCAACGGGCATATTCTCCAGCAAAGGCTTGGTGGCCATTTGCGCGACCATCACTTGAATATCGTCCCAGTGAGGCAATAGATGTCTTGGAACGCCCATGGAGGTCATTGGCCCATGATGTCCAACCTTGGATAAACCATCACGCGCCAGTTGATGAATAAACTCGACGGTAGGTTCTTCTTTGGTTGCGCTCGCAGCTGGCGACAAATCTGGCGCAGCCGCTTGGATATGAACATCAGGGCCTTCTTGCCCAACTTGTTCCGCTGTGAACTGTTTATGAGTGCCATCGCAGAAAGGAAGGTTGTTGGAATACTTACAGCGACAAAGGTAGGCGTCTCCGCTCTCTTCGGCGACAAAGCTTTTCGGTTTGAACCCCGTACCAGCATGAGAACCGTCACAAAACGGTTGGCTTTTCGATTTCCCGCAGGTACAGAAGTAATACTCTTCTCCCTCTGTCAGCTCGATTTTGACGGGTTTGTTATCCGCGATTACTGGACTCTTCATAGTTCGTTCACCTTTTCTTTTTTATGATTTGATGACTGAAGCGATGACTTGCTCGCAAGAATAAAGTAAAGGTGAGATACGCGGCTAATTCAATAAATGAGACTGATAGACAAGGTGAGTAAACCGACTAAAAACAGTCATGACCGACTGAGCTCAAACAAAAATGGCTACCTAGTAGGCAGCCATTATGGGTGAGAGCTTAGTCAAAACTAATGCACTGAGGGTTAATCAAACAATTCGATAACCAATTTATTGTCTTTAATCACTAGATTGGGTTCCGATGACTTAATCAACGACTCTTGAACCTTGTTGCTGTCGAGTTTGTAAACCGGAGACTGGGACAAAGCAAAACCTATCATCGATACAGCTGGTTTGAGTAGTGTCTCTATTTCAGGCGAAAGCTGTTTGCCTTTTTCTTCAAAGCGCTCTAGTCGCAGCGACTTTAGATACACCTCGCCACTCTCCTTGTCGTATTCGGGAATCGCGCTGAACTCTAAGTCTAAATCCAACCCCATATTAGGCATATTGAACACTTGAACTTTTGCATTGGTATTCGCCAACACGGACACGCGTTGTGCATCGGCTCGACCAATTTGCACTTCTAGATCATCCACAGCCACTTGTGCGTACATCACACTTTGCACACCAACCTCTTGTTCTAGCATCACTGAGTCTTCAAGGTACTTCGTCATTTCTTGCTCGGTAATGCTGTAGCTAACACAACCACTGAGCATCAGGGCTGTCACAGCTATAATCAAACGGTTCATTAACTTTGTTGTCATTGGGGATCGACTCTTAATATGTAATTGCATGGAACGGATTTTACCTCGAGATGGCACTGTAAAATAGTCGTCACAATTACAGTGTCGGATAACTGAGCAAAATGATCCACCTAATCGGTGATTGCGTATAGTTTGTAATTGGTAAAAATAGTAAGGGAAGCAATGACTTCATTAACGATATTTTACGATGGGACATGCCCGTTGTGCGCAAAGGAGATGGCGGCACTTGCAAAGCATGATGTCAAGAATAAGATTCAAACCATCGATATCTACAGTGAAGCCTTTTCAGACTACCCTCAGATTGATGCCGACGCAGCCAACACCGTTTTGCATGCACTGGATGAGAATGGAAAACTGCTGCTAGGTTTAGACGTGACCTACCAAGCGTGGCGCTTAGTAGGAAAAGGTTGGCTATACGCCCCTTTACGTTGGGCGATATTCAAGCCAGTGGCCGACTGGTGTTATCTTCGGTTTGCCAAGAACCGATACAAAGTCTCTTTCTGGTTAACCGGAAAGTCGCGCTGCGATGGTAACAGCTGCACAAAATAGCGCTTGGTTAAGACATACCACTTGCGACTTTGTAATACACCACACCAAACAGCGCAGCAAAAACTAAAACGGTAACCGCGACTTTTAACCAAATAAACTTCATGTTTTGTCCCTTAAATTCTGTTTACTGTTTCGCGAGACAAGTTACCACAACAAAACATTCGGTTGGGTAATGATTTATAGAACTTTGTAGTGAGTCTTGATAACTAAGTGAGAACCTTTATGTCGGCAAAAGAGAGAAACCTACCCACACATCGAATTTCTAGATTCAGTAAGTTCGCTTCGTTGGCGACAAGAGTCGCGGGTAACGTGCTAACGGAAGGCACCAAACAAATTGCACAAGGCAACAGGCCCAAAGCAAAAGACTTACTGTTAACGCCACAAAACATTGCTCGCCTGACCGATCAACTCGCACACCTGCGCGGTGCGGCTATGAAGTTAGGACAGATGCTATCAATGGATGCGGGTGATGTCTTAGAACCAGAGTTAGCCGACATTCTCTCTCGCCTGCGCTCCGATGCCGATCCACTGCCAACAAAACAGCTCAATCAAGTGTTAGAAAGCTCGCTCGGGAACCATTGGAAAACCGAATTCCTGTCCTTCAATTTTAAACCGATCGCCAGTGCATCTATCGGACAAGTTCACCAAGCCTATAGTGATGCTGGGGACAAACTCGCAGTCAAAGTCCAATACCCCGGCATTAGAAAAAGTATCGACAGTGATGTAGATAACGTGGGCACGCTGCTCAATATTGTTGGCTTGATACCAAAGTCGGTCGACTACAAAGGCTTGTTAGAAGAGGCAAAGAAACAGCTCCACGATGAAGCAGACTATGCTCGCGAAGCTGATTACGCAACTCGTTACCATGATGCATTGAAAGAATACTCTCACTTCGTCGTACCTAAGATTCATCCGCAAGTCTCTTCAGAATCGGTGCTCGCCATGGACTTCATCGAAGGCGTCTCGATAGAGCAAATCGAAAGTTACGACCAAAGCACACGTGACTTTGTAATGCACAGCTTACTGGAGCTTCTGTTCAGAGAGTTGTTCGATTTTAAGATGGTGCAAACCGACCCCAATTTCGCCAACTACCTTTATGTTGAAAACACCCGACAAATTGGCTTATTAGATTTCGGAGCAACCCGTGAGTACAGTGACCGCTTCAGCGAGGGTTATCGCTTGGCCTTTTCCTCTGTCATTAACAACGATGAGCAAGTGCTCAACCGAGCTTTAGAGCAAATAGGATTCTTTAGCGAGACAATTCTTCCCGAACAACGCCAAGCGATTCTAAATCTAGTGAAGATGGCCTGTGAGCCGATGTTAGTTGACGAAGAGTACGACTTCAAAGCCAGTGGATTGGCACAAAGGCTTCGTGAAGCAGGCACCATTTTGAGCATGGAACAAGAGTATTGGCATACGCCGCCCGCCGATGCGCTGTTCCTGCACCGAAAAATTGGTGGCATGTATCTATTAGCGGCTCGCCTTGGTGCAAAAGTGAATATCAGTCGCTTGGTCGCTCCATATCTTATCTCAGAGAGCAAAAGCACAACTAAAAGCGCGAGTTAATGAGACAGTAAATAATACGCAAAGTGATCATTTCATCGTGCTCAAGAGTAATAACCATTACGCCAACTAAAATGAGCCAACCCTATGAAATGTTCACTACTTTGCTCAACCGCACTGATTACAAGCCTCACAAGTTCCATCGCCTTTGCAGCGAGCTGTCCCGAAATACTTAATGGCAAACAGCGCTTGTTAAACTCAACCGAAGAAATCGCCTTGTGCGATGAGTTTCAAGGCAAAACTCTATTGGTGGTAAATACAGCGAGCCAATGTGGCTTCACTCCGCAGTTTGAGCAACTCGAGCAACTTCATCAAACCTACAAAGACCAAGGCTTCACGGTTATCGGTTTCCCAAGTAATGATTTTCGCCAAGACAAGGGAAGCGAAGAGAAGGCGGCAAAGGTTTGTTACCTAGACTATGGCGTGACCTTCCCAATGATGGCGCGAGCTTCACTGTCTGGTAGCAACGCCAACCCCGTGTTTACAGAGATACAACAGCAAGCGGGCGTAACGCCTAAATGGAACTTTTACAAATTCTTGATCAGTAAAGAAGGTAAAGTCGTCGCCACCTTCCCTAGCTCCACATCTCCAGTGAGTGCCACGCTCAAAAACGCGATTGAGCAGCAGTTATGAAGGCGGATTACATGGCAACAACTCAAACCCGTAACACCATGGCCAAACTGGGGTACATGGGGTTAATTCCGTTTTTATTCGGTCTTCTCCTTTCGCTCACCGACAGCCAATTTATGGGGATAAGCGGTGAAACGCTGTTCATCACCTACAGCGTGGCAATTTTGAGTTTTCTTTCAGGGATCTTGTGGGCAAATGGCATCGAAAACTTTGAAAGCCAATCAAGTAACAAAGCACTGCTAATAAGCAACGCGATTGTGCTCATCGCTTGGCTGGCAGTATTGCTTGGCGAACAAAAAGAGCTAGTGACAACTCTGATTCTCATCTTTGGTTATATTGCGGTTTGGCGAGCTGAAAGGACGATGAGAGAAGAGAACCAGAGCCAAGGTCCTGATGGCTACTTTGATATGAGGACTCGGCTGACCTCTAGTGTCGTGTTAATGCACGGTATCGTGATGCTAACCTAGAGCTACGAGATTGTCTTTGAAGTGTGAGCCTTTGATTTAGTTAAGCGCCTTTGTTAAAAACCGTTAGCAACAATCTAGATGATGAGCTTCATCACTAACCTCGGCTCATCATCACCAAAGTAGTTGTCTTCTTGCTTGATGGTAACGAACCCCATCGATGCATAAAGCGCACGAGCCGATGTGTTATTTGGGTCTACAGTGAGCAAAAGCCTAGCATCTCGAGGCAACTGCTCAACCGCCTGTTGCATCAGTTTCCGGCCAACTCCCATGCCACGATAATTCTGGTCTACAGCCAATGAGAGGACCCAAAACTCATTCTGCTTGTCTGTGGTTGTCGTTAAGGCATAGCCAGCAATCTTTGAGTCTTGCTTAGCAACCAATAAACCTTTTCCCCAGCAATCAAAGGCCTGACGAAAGAAAAACAGCGGATAGGCGTGAGCGCCAAACAAAGCATGTTCAAGCTGGTAGATATCAGCCAGTTCTTGTTTTTCCGCACAAACAACATTCATAGATAGACCTCATTTAAACCGAACCTCAAGTTTAAACATGCAAACTCAAAGGTGCTATTAATAATATATCAACAGCCTAAAGGCTTACGAACTACCTTAACGAAGATGCCACTTAACTAACGCCTGAGGAGTAGATTAGGTTACTTATGTTTTACTGTCGAATAACCAACAAATTTGCGCCAGATAACGCAAGAAAAACCGAGCACGCTTTGTTGAAACGCTTAGCCATTTGCGGCTTGGAGAACCAGTTTCTGAGGTATAAACCAAAGGCAGCGTAGATAGATATCGCGAGCAGCTCTAACACTAGGAATGTGCCACCTAGAATGAAGAACTGTGTGTTTACATTGGCTGAAACATCAACGAATTGAGGCAGAAATGCGGTAAAGATGAGTATCGCTTTAGGGTTACCAGCTGCAAGGGTGAACTCTTGTTTAACTAGACCAAACCAATTCTTATTACGTTCAATGTCCGCTACTGGGCTAGCTTGTGAACGCCATACGTTGTACGCAATCCATAGCAAGTACATCGCGCCAAAAAGTTTTATAAGGAAGAACAAAGTTTCAGAAGTATAAAGAACGACAGCTAAGCCAGAAGCCGCCAACACGATCATGCCAGAAAATGCTGTGATTCGACCTAACCCCGCAACCAAAGCCGCTTGAAATCCATAACAACGGGCGTTGTTCATTGATAACAAATTGTTTGGGCCCGGAGTCATGTTGAGCGCAAAACAAGCGGGGATGAATAGCATTAACTTCCAGATTTCCATTTTTCGTCCTTGTTAAAAACTTCGTAAATATTTAATCAATGAACGAATGCAGAAAGCTCTGTATTTACCGCTTCACATGCCGCCATTTTAATTAACCATTACTCGACAATATAATGCTCTTCGTCTGGTTCAATCAAATTCTCTGCAATACCAATTTCGCCCGCGATGAAAATCGCACTCGCTATCGTTTCTAATGTTTTATTCGGCTCTCTATCCGGTACTTCGCCCAATTCAGGAACTGGCTGCGATCGCGAGATTGAATTACAAACGACACTTTCACAAACGATATTGTGTTGCTCCTGTTGGGAAACTTCAGGCGGCTTGAAATCCGGTGAATTGAAGTCGGGAGCAGTAATACCCTCACTTGAAAACTCAGAGGCGCTGTATGAGGCAGCTGAAAACAGAGAAAGGAGCAGCATCCACTTATTCATATATCTTTCCATCGTTAATATTCACTGAATTTATAAATACTATCTAATCAGAAGTATTATGAACAGTGTTTTATTGTCGGGAATTATGATATCTAAGAATGCCGATTAGAAAGCCCAGAGCTTGGATGACATGAATTCAACTCACATGTGAATGCTTGCCTAACGTAAACTTATCAAGCAGCGCCTGTGGAACTGGGATAACAGAGTATCGAATGAAGGCCACTAACGTCACTATCGCCACAAAACTGCCTAAAACAAAATCATGAACATCAACCAGCACCAAGCCAAGAACTCGATCACTAATGATGGCAAGTATGGCGATACTCAGCGCTGTCATCCATTTACGATGCTCGTAAGGCAAGTACTCCATTTTTTGGCTCACGATATAGAGCAGTGACAGTCTCACGGCATAAGTGCCACAAAGCACCACCACAACGCCCCACACTCCATAAATCGGTGTCACAACAAAATAACCAATCGCAGCTAGAATCGCACACCCGCCTTGTATCCACATTTGCGATTGGCTTGAGTGACCGCTGAAACAGCCAAGGTTAAGGTAATCCCCAGCGTTCTTAATCACACCAATCGCCAAGAGTGCCACGACAATCGTGCCTGCATATTGATAACTGCTTGGCAAAATCAAAGTAATAAAACCAGGTACAGTAAGGATCATCAAACAACCGAATACAATGGCCAGATTAACACCGACTAACGCCCTATCGGCACACATCTTACTGCCACCCGGCTGTTGAAGCATCGCCACACGGTTTGGAAACCACCAAAGCGCGTAAGGCTGCAACAACAGACCAAGAATCAACGCGAACTTTCCGCTAACCGCATAAATCGCGAGTTCTTCGACACCGACGAAGCTTGCCATTACCCAGCGGTCGAGCCCCATGATCATATACATTGATGCACCGCCAACCAGAACGGGCAGTCCGAATTTTAAGATCTTCGCCGAGTATTTGAAGCAACCAAAAGATCCCATCTCTTGCCATTGATAACGCACTAAACAAACCATTAGCAACACACTGGATACCGCAGCTGAAATCAACACGCCATCTATACCGTATCCAGCCTCAAGCAAAACAAAAGTCATGATGGCTTGAACACCGGCTTTCAACACATTGAGCATGCAAAAACGTTTCGCCATCGCGTTCATACGCATCAGCGTTAGCGGGATAGAAATCGCCCCATCGAGCATGGTAGGAATAAGCAGAAGCAGTATCTGGTAAGGCTGGAATTCAACTGGCAACATTAAGATTAACAACGGCATACTGAGGGCAATCAAGGCGCCCCCAAGCACGCACACCAGCACGCTCAATGTGAAGCAGTTCGAGACGAGCTTTTGCTTTTCATCACCTTCGGCGACACCCACATAACGATACATGGCATCGACAATACCGAAGCTGAACAATATCGTCCCAATGTCTGCCAGCAAGACAATGGCTTCTAAGGAACCATACTCTGCCAACGTCATATTGTGCGTAATGTACGGGATCATCACCAATGAAATCCCTTTCATCATTAATATACCGATGGCGTAGTAAGCCGACTGCTTTAAAGAACCCATAGTCGTCACCTTTTCCTTACCAAGCTGGCTTTAGGAAACTTTTACAGTCTCCAATTAGGTGTCGCAATGTGCGTTTTTGAGGTGACATGACCAAAGAACGGAAACTGTAGGCAATAGCCTGTCTATTCTGTTGTAAACCTCGATAATAGTCAGCATAACCTTCCAGTATTCTCGCCTTTGCGATTTTGAAGCTAGAAGTGGGTAGATTCCATCGTTGACTGTCATTTTGGTAATGTTGAAGAATAGTCTCTATAGACTGCAAATTTCTCAATTTAAGACTTTCAGTTTGGGTAACAGAGCTCGCTCTCATCAAGTAGCCAACCTGCACCGAGTTCAACACACCGATCTGATGGTTTTCACTCATTCGAAGCCACAGTTCCCAATCTTCCCCATACTTGATGTCAGCATTGAAACTGTCTGTTTGAGAAAACACATCCGCTTTCACCATGACCGTTGATGTTCCAATCACGTTATTTTCTATGATGAACTCCAACGGGTTCTCGATATTGATGAACAGCTCATCTTGATCTTGAAACTGCGACCAGTAACTAAAGCAGTCGACTATTACTTGGTAATCTTCAGTAAGATGCTCGTAGTTAGTAAAGCTCATCGCGAGATCAGGGTAACGTTGATGAAATTCGAGTTGGCGCTCAATTTTTTCAGGAAACCAGAAATCGTCTGCGTCTAAAAAAGCGATGTATTCACCGGTCGCCTTTTCAATCCCTAGGTTTCTCGCTTGAGGCGCACCAACACCCAATGTGGACAACGTAATAATGCGTTCATCGTCTATAGAAGCAAGATACGTCGACGTTCCATCGTTACTGTTATCGTCAATGACAATCAGCTCAACATCTTGATGAGTCTGCTTTAGTACACTACCAATCGCTTTCGGCAGGTAATCCAAACAATTGTAGGTAGGAATAACAACACTTACTTTAGCCATAATGACGCCCTCAGATTTATACGTTATATGGCTGACGTTGCATGTTCTATGCCGAGAGTGTCTTACTACAAAATCACCTCTATATCAGTCACCTACGCGTCCATTCTCAAAATGACGACCAAACACAGATGTTCAAAAAAACTGCAACTCCAATTTGATTATCAATTTGAGAAAACGAGCCACCTCTTAAGGGGTAACCTTCGAAAAGCAATCAGAAAGCCCTCCAAAGCTACGATTCGATCTTGGTTCGTATCTTGCTTTATTGGTTATTACCTTGGCTTGATAGCTTTAGTCATATGGATTTGAGGAGTAAGGAATGAAGAAAGTAGCATTTGTGGCGCCAACCTACCCAGTACTCAGTGAGACCTTCATTCAAACAGAAGTCGACTCTGTGAAAGCGTGTGGGCACGATGTGTGTGTAATGACGTTCAAAATTGAAAACAGTGAAAAACAGTTCGACTACGACATTGTCGAAATAGGTAAAAATGTTCGGAAGGGTAAAGTCGCCAGCATTAACTGGATAGGTTTCATCAAGGCTGTCTCATTTATTTCTAAGCAAACCAGCATGCCGAAAAAGTCACTGTTCGCTTATGGGTTTAAATTAGCGCTGCAACTCGCGGAAAACGACGTCGAACACGTACATGCGCATTTCTGTCAGCACACCACAGCTCACGCCATCGTCGCGGCAAAGCTGCTGAATATCACCTGTTCGTTCGTTGCTCATGGTCATGATGTTTACGAGTTCGCTTATGACATTGAACATAAAATCTCATCGAGTGATTTTGTGGTTGCAGTGTGTAAAGACATGCTTGCTGACTTCAATACCATGGCGAAAGGAAACATTAAGCTCCTGCATTGCGGAGTTAATACCAAACAGTTCCAACTCAACCCAAAAACCGAAACGAAGCAACTTCGCTTTATTTTCCTTGGCCGATTAGTGGAGCAAAAAGGTATCCACCATCTTATTGATGCATTGGCGCCGATTGCCGAACCTCTCGACATTCATCTCGATATCATCGGTACTGGCGATTTAGAGCAACAATTAAAGTTACAGGTCAAAGAAAATGGGCTCACTCGAAACGTGACCTTTCTTGGCGCTAAGCCTCATGAATGGGTGAAAGAGAAACTATCGAATTATGACAGCCTAATCGCGCCCTTCTGTTTTTCCGAAACCGGATGTGTGGATACAGGGCCTCTGGTTTTAAAAGAAGCGATGGCTGTGGGAACGCCAGTCATTACCACCAACATCATGGGATGCAAAGAGATCGTCTCACCAGAGACAGGTTTTGTGGTTAGCGAAAAAAACGTGGAAGAATTAAGAGAAGCGATTGAGCGTTTCGCGCAGCTGAGCAGTAACGATAAAACATCGATGAGTTTAAAGGCACGTGAGAGAGTGAAAGACAGTTTTAATTCGATCAAACAAGCTCAGCAATTATCTCGTTGGATAGAGAACCCTGCTCAATAAGGATGAACTCAGGCAGTAAGCATCGCAAGGGCTGCTGCGTCTCACAAGAACGACTATGCACCATAAGAAAACGGAGCACCACAAAAACAAAAGAGCGCTACATCAATTTGAAATGTAACGCTCAACTTAGCACTGCCCAATGATCGCGACTTATGCTTTCAGTAGCTTTTCATTAAGAAGTCTAACTAGCCTGCTCGCAGTGCCAAAATAGACTCAATATCGTCGATGTCACGATATTGAGCGAGTTGTTGCTCTTTCGATGAAATAGCCACAATCGACATTCTATCGGCCAATTCGTTACCTTCAATACCAACGTGTCCGTTCACATGGTAGATGGTAATTTTTGAAGCCAGCTCTTGGTAGAGCGCATACGCCGGCTTAATAATATCGAGGTTTTTGATCTCGCCGCCCGACTTAGTCCAGCCCTTTTTCTCCCAACCCGTTGCCCACTTAGTAATACAATCTATCGAGTACTTAGAGTCACAATAGATCGCTACAGACAGACCCGCGTTTAGCTTCTCTTTTGCGAGCAAAAACGCCTGTTTAAGGCCATGCAACTCAGCGGTATTATTGGTACCAACAGGTTGATACAAGCCATACCACAATTCGGTTAATTGGTTGTTTTGGTATACCGCTAACCCCGTCCCTGCTTCACCAGGGTTTGGTTCACACGCACCATCGGTAAAGATCTTGATATCAAAAGGCATATCTGTGATTTGCTGCTCCGAAAGAGGCGGCACCTTAGCTTTCGTCGACTTACCCGCAGAGCTTGGCTTTTTCGCAGTAGAACCTGACGCAGACGACGTTTTACCACCGAAAGCAGACTCAGCCTCGTCTAGTGTTGGAAACGATTTATATCTCGCACCAGCGAAACCATCGACTTGGGATTTACACTCGTTCCAAGTGGTAAAAATACCCGGTGTGCGACCTTTCCAAACCACATAATATTTCTTAGCCAAACTAACTCCTTACCAAAACCTAAACACACAAACAGTGAATCAGTACATTAGATGCCACCACGCTATACGTTGCAAGGTCTATCACTCTAAAACAGGTCTAAAAAAGCTGCGTTCATAACTCACGATGCAATCAACTTCGTCTGCAAATTCAAACGCTTTAATACACTCAGCATCGTTCAACGATTTAATCCGATACTCTTCATAGGCAGCCAAACTTTCAAAGGTAAACAGCGCCAAGGCAATATTGTTCGCCCCTTCCGACGGTAAGAAATAACCATTGTGTTGGCCCCCGAATTTAGCGACCAGAGGAATCCACATTTTTGCGTATGCCTCAAACTCATTTACCTTTTTAGGATCAATCACATATCGAACATAACAAGTAATCATATTTATACAGCCCTTAAATAATAGGAGAAACACAAAGCCTAAGTTGACATTGAAGTTGAAGCTCACGAGAAAAGGTAATCAACCGCGACAAGGTTATAGAACAAAAACACCGCCATGCTAACTCCGATCGTTAGTAGCACATTGCCTGTTTTCCAAATCAATAAGCCAGTCACCACCGCGCCTATCAAGTATGGGTTTTCAAGGCTTGGCCAAAATGTTTGTTCAGGAGCAAATACAATTGGCCCCCAAATCGCAGTCAGCACCGCTGGGCTTGAATAGCGCAATAGGCGCCTTGCGGTTTGATTGAGTCGAAGCGGGATTGCAGGCTCAAGAAACAGATACCGACTAAAGAAAACAATCGCAGTCATGAGGAATATCGTTAACCAAATCATCTCTATTTCCCCTCCACGATTGTCTTGTTACCGTTGTTTCGCTCTTGGAACGATTCACTCAAAAAGCCCGCTAACATACCTGCAATCGCTGCAATCATTAGCCCGCCCTCAATATTGTTAACCGACATGGCAACCGAAGTGACCAATGAAACCACAACACACACAACGACGGGTAGAGTTCGGATTAATGGGAACACCAAAGCGATAAAGGTTGCTGCGACCGCGAAGTCGAGCCCAATCTCATTAAGCGAAGGAATTTGGCTTCCCGCGACAATGCCGACAAAGCTCGCAATATTCCAAACGAGATAAAAACCGCCGCCTACACCCGCAGCATACCAGCGATTAAATTCTTTCTGAGACTGCCCACTACAAATCGCGAACAGCTCATCGGTGAGCCAAAATCCGAGTAATAGACGCCAACGCGCAGGAAGATGGCTAATTTTGTCACGCATCGATACGCTATACAGAAAGTGTCTTGAGGTGATGAACAGTGTGGTCAACAACATAGTGCCTAAACCAATACCCGCTTTGAACATACCCGCAGCGACAAGTTGCGCTGAGCCAGCAAACAAAATAGCCGACATCGCTTGCGCTTGAAGTTGATTCAATCCGGCATCTATCGCATATGAACCGGCTAGAATTCCCCAAGGGATTACCGCAATACTCAAAGGCATTCCCGCTAAAACGCCTTTCCATAACTGTGTTCGTCTATCCATTGTTTCACTATCCATATCATTCTTTTCTCTCTTTACATTCGCTATTCAATGTAAGAAGAGTGGAGTCGGTTCGATTGTACAAACTTGCTCGATTTCGCGAACCAATTAAGGTGTCCGATTTAGAGCATTTTAATGTATTGCCCCGGCGTGTAGCCATTGGCCTTTTTGAAGTGTCGATGAAAATGGCTTTGGTCGTGAAAGCCAGACTCTTGCGCGGTGTCTGAAATGGTATGTCCTTGTTTCAATAACTTACGCGAAAGCCTTAACCGAGATTGGATTTGATACGCATGTGGCGGAAGACCAAACTCTTTTTGAAAAGAACGCACTAAGTGAAACGGGCTCAATGCCGCTAACTTAGACAGCTCCTCTAGGGACACATCGGCTTGTGGAAAGTCATCTAAGAACTCTTTCACTAAGACAAGTTGGCGTTGAGTTTTCCCATCGAGTTGAGGGTTAAGCGGCGATTTTCCGTGTCGGCTAATCAGTTTAACCAACATCCCGTACATCAAGGTTTCTCTTAACAAGCGATTGTCAGATTCATCAATCGTGTTAAAGACTAATCTCAATTGATTAGCGAGTTCAGGGTCTTCAACAACCGCTCTTGGGAAGTAAGGCGCGCCGTAGTTCGGTAGGTTAAGCTCCTGAGTGATCTTGGCAAGTTGCTCTGGGAGAGGATACATGGCTCGATATGCCCAACCACCTTCAGTGGCAGAGTGACCGCTATGAACTTCGTCGGCATTGACCAGAATAATCGCATCTTGTGGTGCTATATGATGCCCGCCCGTTCGATAGAAACGCTGAGCGCCCTGCTCGATGACTCCCAGCGTGTAGCCCTCGTGGCTGTGGCGCGAGAAGTTCTGCTTTTCGTATTCAGCATTAAGAATTTCAAGGCCGCCGAGCTCTTCGGTTATCTTATACTCGGCCTTTTCTTTAGAGCGTTTATTGTTCTCCATAACAATTCCTAAGCCTGTTAATTATCGAGCGACTTATCAGTCTACTCTATAGTCTCTTTCAGCTTTTGTACAAAATTGCGCTTTTGTTTGTTAATACTGTTTTTGTCGTTGGCTTAATAACGCTTTCTAACTGGGAGGAAAGTCTTGGTCTATAACTAGTTGGCAAAAAATTGACAATAATTTAATCATACACGCCAATACTGTCTGCAAATCATCGGCAACAGACCTGATACACCATGAAAAATACACTGATCCTTTTCTTTTTCCTGAGCCTAGCAGGGTGCACTCATAACCAATCCAAAGCACTGAGCATGAACTCCTCGTCAGTCAATACATATCCTCAATCGATGTCGGACCTGCAACTGTGCGACACCTTGTATTACGGGCGCTCAAGCAACCAGACACTCGCAGCAATTGGCAGTGAATTCAATCGAAGAGGGTTATCAAAAAGTTGGTGTGACACCGAAACTAATAAGCTTTATTTAACCAAGACAATCGATTGGGTTGCTGACCAAGTAGAAGGCAAAGAAGATTCAGAGGAAGAAGCGTCGGCAGTGGTGTTGCCAGCGAATTAGAACGGGTTAGCAATGTTGTTTGCTTATTAGCCGAGCTACCTAGTCAGGACTAGCCGAACTTACTTTATTGTTCAGGCACATCATTGATATGTTGTGACACACGAACTAGCTTACTGGTTTTAAAACCCATGCTCTGTGCCCGTTCAATCAGCGAGTCTAAGTCTTGTTTGGTGAACTCTGCAGTGCGATACAAGATCTGTAAGGTATTTTTGGTAGGACCCACCAACAAAGCCTGAGTGTAATCTTCATTCAAGAAAATTACCTTTCTCTGCTTCTCATAAGGGCTATTCGCTTCGACTGAAAACCACGCTTCGGTTTGAGAGCCCTTAAATGTTGCGGCTTGTTCTTTGGTCTTCCACTCATTCTTTTTCGCGTTGTAGCCTCGAGTTGTCAGCTTAAGATTACCGTCAGATTCAAATAAAAAGCTAAACGACAAAGAACCGAGCTTTGATTGCAATGGATGCGGGATAAAACAAGCGGAATACCATGTACCAGCGAAGCGTTCGGCATCAAAGTCAGAGGCGGGGATTTTAGACGTAGGTTTACTGCCACGAAACGTAAACAACAGCTTAATCATTAGCATCGCTAATATTTTGTATGTCATGTCACTTACTCTTTATTCGATTGTTATTAGACCCACACCTTCGATCGCATAATCAGTCGACGAATTGGTCTGTTTTTACAAGCTTAGCCAACAAGGTCTGTAACTGCTTGGATTCGTCTTCACTCAACGCACTCTGAAACTGCTCGCTGATACTATCGACCATAGGCTCACAATATTCGGCAAGCTTCTTGCCCTCTTCCGTTAAAGAAAGAAGTTTTACCTTTTTGTTCGTTTCACTCTTGCTGGCCTCAATAAGGTTCAGCTTAATCGCGTTATCAACCAAACGCTTGGTCACAGAGCGATTTCGAAGCAAGTAATTGGTTAACTCTTGCTGAGTGATTTTGCCATGCTTATCTAACACTCGAAGCGCACCAAACATCTCTAGAGAAATGCCCGAAGTGGTGCCCATCTCAGCGGTGACTTGAGCTCGAAACTGTTTGTAAGCAAAGCCCATTAAGAACATAGGATTGCTGTCGAGTGCATCAATTCCGGTGATGGATAATGCTGGTTGATTTTCCATATATAATTCCTTGGCAGACCACTAATAATACCAACACGATGGACATTAACTCTGCACGAAAGTAGGTATCTTGCAAACCAAGATCGGTTGCTGAAACATAGAGTTGCAATGGTAGCATAGTTCCTAACATCGCTTCAGTATGCATACCTCGCACGCCACCACGACTGCCGCTGATCCAAATTGCTATCATGGTCACCAAGCTTGTTAGTCCAATGATATACACCCAATTATAGGAGTGTTGCCCCGCTAACAAGGTTACGAAGACCAACGCCAATGCACAACCACCAACGTGGGCTTGTAAACAGTTTTTCACCACCATTTGATAGTTCATGCGTTCACTTTGCGCAGCCGCAATAATCACAGGCATCATACAGAACGTCGCGGCAATCAAATCGACCATCATCAAAAATGCTAAACCAACTCCAAGCATGACCACATATATCACTCGCTGCTGGTACGTCACAGGAACACTTTGCATTGGCAGCGGCGACATCGCTTTGGGCGGCTTTAAGAACAGCATCACAAATCTCACCACAACCATGGTCGTCACCATGCTCACTGCTATATCGCGAACCCAGTCCGTCATCGGCATTGGGCCATGTTGTGCAAACACAATCACCAAAAACCAATTGAGCAATGGGATGTAGATTTTCCCAAGTTTGGCAGGCGTGTCGGCCCACCTTCTTGCTAAATCAAATACCCATAAACTGATCCCCCAAACCACTGCCGGGTGTGAGGCAAATAACTGATCGACAAGCAGAGCCACACAAGCGACACCCAAGATAGGGAGAAACGCTTTGAGCATACCTCTCACTGAGTAGTCGTTAATCTTGGTCGCCGCCATTACCGGATAAAGAGCGAGGTACGCCGCAACACCTAGCTGTAGCCAAAGTTGAGCCAACATACCCAAAGACACGATAGCGCTGATCCAAGCTACTTCAGACCAGTTAATCGGGCCTCGAACTTCGTTATTCATAATCTGCCTCTTAGGTCGTAAATCGTTATTTCGTCAGTGGGTAGTCAGTTAGTCGATGATTGAAGAGCACAGTTAAACTAGGTAACGAATGCGAGCTAGCACTTCCATCCATGCACTTCCGATCACATCCCAAAACGTCGCTTCAGGCACCACCATCACGCTCACTTTAGAGCCTGAGAACAATGAGTGATCAAGTGACGGCAACGTTACTTGTGTACGCACTTTTTGTTGGTCTCGAATCCAGCGATCATCATTCACGACTTTCGCGAGGCCGCTGTTGTCGCTGCTCGCATCATAGATAGCCAGTTCACGACCTTGAATATTTCCCTCAAACACCTCACCAGGCATTGCATCAAACACCAAACGAACGGTTGTTCCCGCAGTCAGATTTGCACTGCCCTTTTCGTTGAAGTCTGCGTTAATCCAAGCATGCTGGCGATCAACCAAAAACAAAACGGGGCTGCCAGCGCCAACATAGGTTCCTGAGTTAAGGTTGAGATTGCTGATTACGCCATCAACAGGCGCGACGATTGTCGTTTTGCCCAAATCCAATTGCGCCAGTTCAACGCGAGTTCGAGCAACAGCCAAAGCACCGTTGTCGCTGCTTTTCTCAAGCTCAGCTTTTATCTGCTCAATATCGGCTTGCGCAGCTTCGACGGCTTGCTGTCTTACAATCGTGTCCGATCGGCTATCGTCTAGCGTTTCTTGGCTAACAAGTTTTCTCGAAATCAATTGCTGGTTACGCTTCAATTTTCTCTCGGCATTCAGAGCTTCGTGTTGGCGCTGACGTAACGTCGCTTCCGCGCCATGCAAGTGCTGCTTGTTTGCTTCATAGCTTTGCTCTGCTTCAACCAAAGCCGCTTCAGCCTGAGTTAACGCCAATTCAAAACGAGTTGGATCTAAGCGAACTAGCAGTTCCCCTTTTTTTACATCCTGACCATTCTTAACAGCCAACTCCACCACTGGCGCCGACACTTCTGCAGCAATACGGCTGGTTGGAATGTGCAATTGAGCTTGAGTTGTGAACGGCGCAAGGTTGTCACTTGCCACCAAGAAAAGAGCAAACAAGGCACTGGTGCCAAGTGTTAGATAGAGCATCCATTGATACGCTTTATTAGCCATAATGTTTCACCTACAACAAAATAATGCGCTCATTGTATTGATTTTTGTTTCAGATGCAACATAAATCAAAGGTGAGTATCTTAAAGATCTTGCGAGAAGTACAGCAAGCTACTGTTTATGAAAGATATAAATAGAAATTTAGATAAGAAAAAGTCGTGTAGTTAGTTTGGGAAGCAAGAGTTCCAGAAGTTATCTAATGCCTTTGCTCACAATGATATGCATTAACATTGATACTCTTTAACATTTGATTAACCAACTTATCCATTAAAACTATAAGGAAATAAAAATGAAGTGGATATTTGTTGTATTCGTCAGTGTTTTCTCAGTATTTACTTACGCAAAAGATTGGAAGCAAATCCGATTTACGGTGGAAGGAGCATACCCACCATTCAGCTGGACAACGCAAGATGGTGAATTAGAGGGGTTTGAAGTCGATTTAGCCAACGCCTTGTGTGTCGAATTAGAAGTAAAATGTATCATCTCAAAAACTGACTGGGACGGGATTATCCCTTCGCTTTTAAGCCGTAAAAACGATGCAATTATAGCGGCTATGACAATTACCGAAGAACGTGAAAAGAAAGTTAACTTCACGATGCCTTACGCTAAAGTTCCCACTCGTTTTGTCATGGAAAAAGGGCGTGAAATCAATATGGATGACGGCAGCTTAAATGAACTAACAATTGGAGTTCAGCGCGCTACCATTGGTGACAAATACCTTTCCGAGATCTACCCAAATGTAGATATCAAGCGTTATGGATCATTCGACGAAGCCTTTACCGATTTACTCAACGGGCGCCTAGATAGCGTGTTTGGTGGTTCTATGGGACTCAATACGGGCTTTCTTGAAACGGAGCAAGGTAAGGACTACCACTTTACGGGTCCTAAATTTACAGAAGAAAAATGGTTCGGGCGTGGTATTGGTGTCGCGGTACGAAAACAAGATAATGAACTCAAAGATCTTATTGATGACGGTATCCAGCGCTTGATCGACAATGGTCAGCATCAAAAAATCGCAAGTAAGTATTTTTCATACAGCATTTACGAATAGTTTGGTATGCAGTGTGGACTAAACTAATTGCGAACTGTGTTCACTTTAGAAAGCATCAGATAGCAAAAAGCCGCTCATAAAGAGCGGCTTTTTTAAGGGGTGGGAACCCAGCCACATCCCGGCACACAAGTCACTCGCTGCGGCTGCTCCCTTCCAGGCCTGACCGAGTTCACGAGCTATTGTTGCGGGAGGACCAGGCCCCCATAGATTCGTTTTCTAAGAGGCTTGCCTCAAAGAGTGATTGGATTATTAAGCATCACAGCAACCATTGCAAGCCCTTCCACCCTATTTTTGAACAATTGCGGTCTAAGTGCTTATCCTTTATTCAAACCATTAGAAAATCGCAGGTAAATTCACCATTTACCTGCATTTGGAAGGTTTGGATTGCTGGAGTACTAGATATCGATGTCTTCGTTATCTTCTGTGCGAATGATGTAGTCTGTCATCCACGCGGTACCTAATAGACACAACCACACCACAAAGACTGGGCTCGGTACTTCGATGCTTGGAGTAATCACCAAAGCCGCAAAACCAACCGTTGGCAGTGTCCAACACAGTAGTTTATTCCAGCGGAAGGTTTTCAAGCGCGTCAGCGTTTCCATCGATGCCATGATGCCCGTTACACACAAGGCAACCAAAGCGGCATAAGGTAAATCGGCTATCCATAATGGAAGTATTAAGCCTAATGACCACCAGCTGTGTCGGCTAGCAGGCTTAAGATGATTTGCCGCCCACCAAATCACGATGATTGATAAGGTTTGAAGTGTGGTAACCCACGGGACGCCTTCAAGCTTACCTGCAGATTGCGTGACCATAATCCCGACTTGTAGCGTTGCGACGATCAAGCCAGAAATAATCACGACCGACAAACTGCTGCGTTTTGAAAAGACCACCATCAATAGTGGGAATAATACCCATACGCTGACTGATAGCGTGATGGGTTGTAGCGGTAGCGTTAATCCATAAGTGGTCATGGAGACAAGCAAAGCTAATCCTGCGATGCCTCCTTGCGGCAAAATCCATAAAGCAGGAATGACCATTGCAAGTACTGGGATATCTCCCTCACTTAAACTGATTGCTCTCGCGCAGACAACCGCTAATAATGTGGTTATCAAGAACTGAAACGTTGTAAATACCATAGCCCTCTCCTTCTACCGATCCGTGGTATTTATGAACTAGGAACATTTAGTATGGACCAATTTTTGAGCCAAATCTTTGCTGTGATTCACCAAATTCCATATGGAAAAGTAACAACTTATGGAGACATAGCACGTTTTTCAGGATTTCCGGGCTATGCGCGCCATGTTGGTAAAGCGCTGGGTAACCTGCCAGAAGGTAGCAAACTGCCTTGGTATCGAGTGATAAACAGCAAGGGTGAAATATCTTTAAAGGCTGATTCGTTCGACAGACAAAAGCAGCATTTGGTTAAAGAAGGGGTTGAGGTGAGTGATGCAGGAAAAGTTAAACTCAGAATATACAAATGGCAGCCCTAGAGCTGCCACTAATCGTCAATTCAACTGGCTAAGTTAAGCCAATCAAGATGCCTTAACAGTGGCATCGATTTCTGATTAACGAACACCAACCAAACGTAGGTCTGCTTGCTGTGTATTTTCTACATCAGTAATTACTGACTTAATCGTGTCCGTTATGAAACGCAGTTTACCGTCAACATGAATCGATGCGCGCATGTTGTAACGGTGGTTAGCTTTAATTTTGTCGTTGTCGTAGCTCAGCTCGAATGCGAACGGTACTTGCTTACCGTCTGTGGTGAACTCTTGAGTTGCGATAACCGTCGATGGTGCATCAGCCAGTGAGATATCTTCTAGCGTAACGGTAACCACTGCATTCTCTGGCAATGCAATTCTTTCACGGTAGCTTACTGTTCCTGAAATCACTTGAGTGTTCTCTGCAACCACTTCTTGAGAAGCGCTCGTTTCTGATGTTGCTTGGCAACCAACAAGTAGACCAAACGATACTAAAGACGTAATAAGAATTAGAGCCTTTTTCATATTCAATTTCTCTCAACATATTTGCCGGACTCGGCAAATCTACTCACCAATTATAAGAGAGCTTTCATATTCTGTCTTGAAACCCTATGATTTATTGACAGATATCTGACTAAGCTAAATGATTAACACCATAATCTGACACCCATTTTACGAAGAGGAATGCTGGCGATGAGTCAACCTTTACAAGAATTACTAAGTTTACTTCAGCTAGAAAAACTGGAAGAAGGTTTATTCCGTGGGCAAAGTGAGAACCTAGGCCTACCACAGGTATACGGCGGTCAGGTATTGGGACAAGCGCTTTCTGCTGCTCGTTATACCGTTCAAGACGACCGTAGTGTTCACTCGTTCCACAGTTATTTTCTGTTTCCCGGCGATCCTGAAAAGCCAATCATTTACGATGTTGAGAACCTACGAGATGGACGCAGCTTTAGCACACGCCGTGTAAAAGCGATTCAAAATGGCCGCCCTATTTTCTATCTCACTGCTTCTTATCATGGCGATGCGCCAGGGTTTGAGCACCAGATTTCAATGCCTGATATTCCGGGACCAGAGAACTTTGCCTCAGAAACTGAATTAGCGAGCCACATTGCGGAATTCTTACCAGAGAAACTGCGCAAAACCTTCTGTGGCGAAAAGCCGATTGAGATGCGTCCGGTGACGGTGGTAAACCCACTGAAACCTAAGAAGACGGAAGCGAAACAATACCTTTGGGTAAGAGCGAATGGCGCGATGCCAGACAACCACTTGATCCACCAATACCTGCTTGCCTACGCATCGGATTGGGGATTCTTAGTGACGGCGCTTCACCCACATGAAGTCTCTATCATGACGCCAAATTTTCAAGTGGCGACGATTGACCACTCAATCTGGTTCCACCGCCCATTCAAAATGGACGAATGGCTGCTTTATGCGATTGAAAGCCCAACGGCAGCGAACACTCGCGGCCTAGTGCGCGGCGAAATTTTTAATCAGAAAGGTGAGCTCGTAGCGACAGCAGTACAAGAAGGTGTGATGCGCTTTACTAAATAACGCTCAAATAAATAGCGAATAAACGCTTTTTATAAGCCCAAAATATGTACGAGAAAACAAAAAGAGAGGCTAGGTTTAATACCTAGCCTCTCTTTTTTATAACACTAACGAAAATCCGTCACTTAAGAGTGACTAAAATCTATTCTGCTTCTAGCGTAGGCTCAAACTCGCTCTGTACTCGTGTTTTGATGCCATCTCCGGCATCTCGCAGAAGGTTAAATGGTGATAGCACCACACCTTTCACAGCGCCTTCTGCAGCGTCCTGAGCCAAAGCTTGACTCTTATCTGCCAACAAATTAGCTTGTGCCAAAATACCTGGGACTTCCGCTCGTAGCATTTCAGATTCCGTGACGATGACAGGAATAGTCTGTTCGCGGTAAGACTTACTTTCAGCGAGCATTGGTGGCATTACGTCTACGCGGTATCTCTTTAATTCAGTTAATGTTGGTGGAATAACATCGGTTCTTACCTGCTCGACTTCCGTTCGAACATTTTTCACTTCATCTAATATCGCAGGGATTTTGTTGTCGACCGAGGCTACGGTTTGATTCACATCATCGATCGTCTTTCTGACCTCTTCGACTGTGTTCAAAACTTGAGGAGCAAGATCGCTGACATGTTCTGCAAGCGCTAATAGCTCTTCTACTTTGAGCCCTTTGGTGAGGCCCGATATGTCTTCGATAACTTGCGGGTAAGTATCAACGATTTCACCGACTTTATTAGTCAATGAGTAGATGGTGTAACCCAAGTAAAAAATGGCGACCGCCAGTACCAGCTGGATAGCGGTAGATACTTTTGCAAACATGAATAATCCTTTTCTTTATCGCAGAGGCGATATCTAAACTGAGACGATAGTTAAGCTCAGACGATTGTTAATGCGTAACTAGGCGTAGCTTAAAGCGGCAATGCTGTCGTGTACTTCAATGGTTCCATCGCAAATGTCGAGGTCACATTAGAGATACCATCAATGCTATTCACCAAGCGCTTGTAGAAATCATCAAAGCACTTCATGTCTTTCACCTGAACCTTCATCATATAGTCATATTCGCCAGCCATGCGATAGAACTCCATCACTTCTGGAAACTCCGACACAGTATTCACAAAACGACCATACCACTCGTGAGAATGATCACTGGTTTTAATCAATACGAACGCGGTAAAAGAAAGATCGAGCTTTTCGGGATTCAGTAACGCCACTCTTTTCTCAATAATGCCGTTCTCTTCGAGGCGCTTAAGTCTTTTCCAGCAAGGCGTTGTGGTGAGATTGACTGCTTCAGAAATGTCATTCAATGACAGAGTGCTGTCTTCTTGCAGTAATCCTAATATTTTTTTATCTACGGCATCTATCACACTTTCACCAAATCGCATTTAAAGAGAATTATTTTCTACAATTTAAGCAAAACAAAGCAAATATGGCAAAGTTTTTCTCTCCAATTGTAGCTAAATTAGAACCATACCAATTACAAAGAATTCCTACACTCGATCAGGAGAACGCTTATGTGCACTGACCATCAATGGATTAATAACGCGATTCGTAAAATTGAAGCCGATTACCAACGCTCAGCGGATACGCACCTTATCAAGCTCGAACTACCAAGTATCGAAGGCATTGATGTTTACCTTAAAGATGAAAGCACACACCCAACAGGCTCTTTGAAGCACCGCTTAGCGCGTTCTCTGTTCTTATACGCTATCTGTAACGGTTGGGTTGGCCCAGAAACAACGATCATTGAATCTTCATCGGGTAGCACTGCGGTATCTGAAGCGTACTTTGCTCGCCTACTAGGTCTTCCGTTTATCGCAGTGATGCCAAAGTGCACAGCGAAGAAGAAAATTGAGCAGATTGAATTCTACGGAGGCCAAGCGCATCTTGTTGACCGCTCAGATGAAATTTATGATGAGTCTCGCCGTTTAGCAGAAGAGCTGAATGGTCATTACATGGACCAATTTACTTACGCTGAGCGCGCAACCGACTGGCGTGGTAACAACAACATCGCGAACTCGATTTTCAATCAAATGCAGATGGAAGATCACCCAGTTCCAGCTTGGGTAGTAATGAGCCCAGGTACTGGCGGTACTTCAGCGACGATTGGCCGTTTCATTCGCTACCAACAGCATGAAACTAAGCTTTGTGTTGTCGACCCTGAGAACTCTGTATTCCACGAATACTTCCAAACAGGCAATGCGAACGTGAAAGGCAATACATTCAGCAAGATTGAAGGTATTGGTCGCCCACGAGCAGAGCCAAGCTTCATTCCTGGTGTGGTTGACGAAATGCGAAAAATCCCAGACGCAGCAAGTATCGCAACGACACATTGGTTATCTGACATTCTTGGTCGCAAGGTTGGCGCATCAACCGGTACTAACATGTACGGTGTGCTTCAGTTAGCCAGTGAAATGAAAGCGCGTGGCGAAAAAGGTTCTATCGTGACTTTGCTATGTGACAGCGGTGAGCGTTACCTAGATACTTACTTCAATGACGAGTGGGTAAATCTGAATATCGGTGACCTACAACCTTATGCAGCGAAGTTAGAAGCTTTCTCGCAAACGGGTGAGTTGGCTTAAGTTCAAAACCGATAGTTCGAAATAGAAAAGAGCCCTTGATGGGCCCTTTTTGTTTATTCATTCTATTAATCAGCCACTAACGAGAACAAATTACTCTGGCTTCTGCTTCGCTTCAAATGCCGCAAGTTGTTCAGGCGTCGCTTTTGGTTGATGGTTTTGTTTCCACTCATCGTAAGTCATGCCGTATACACGCTCACGAGCGTCATCGATATCCAAGTCTAAGCCTTGTTGCTCTGCTTCCGCTTTGTACCATTTACTGAAACAGTTTCGGCAGAAGCCAGCCAAGATCATCAGATCGATGTTCTGCACATCTTTATTGTTATCTAGGTGTGCTAGCAGGCGACGAAAGGTTGCTGCATCCAGCTTATCTTGTTCTTCTTGAGAAAGATCTTTGTATTTAAATTCAGCCACTTTACTTTCCTTTATTCGATCTATTGTATTAATTCGTTGAGCTCTGTTTGTTATACAAAAAAAGCCTGCAATTCGCTAGGAGCAAACGCAGGCTTTTCAATATTGTTACACTATTCCGTGTTCATTAATCGTGCGTGTTCATTAACCGTGAGAGGTTCTTCCCACGTTGTCATGGCTAAGCTCTTTATTAAGTTCTGCTTCCACGTGACCCGGAGAGCGTGTTGATCCTGAAATCAGTCGGTACATCGCAGGGATAACGAACAGAGTTACCAATGTCGCGAAGCCCATACCGAAGAAGATAACCGTACCCACAGCCACTCGGCTTTCATAGCCTGCGCCCGTTGAAGTAATCAATGGAATTGCACCAGCCAGCGTCGTGAATGCCGTCATCATGATTGGACGTAAGCGTCGAGCAGAAGCATCAATGATCGCCTTTTCAAACTCAATACCACGGTCACGAAGTTGGTTAGCAAACTCTACGATCAAGATACCGTTTTTGGTTACCATACCGATCAACATGATCATACCAATCTGGCTGTAGACGTTGAGCCCTTGACTCATCAGCACCAAGCCTAAGAAGCCACCGAAGATACCCATAGGTACGGTGAACATCACCACCAGCGGGTTAATGAAGCTTTCAAACTGCGCGGCCAGTACCAAGTATGCGACCAGCATCGCTAGCGCAAACACCACTAGGATACTTGATTGGTTCTCTTTAAAGTCTTTTGACTCGCCAGAGTAGCTCACTGAAATATCACCCGGTAGCTGTTCAATCGCTTGTTCATCAAGGAAATCGAGCGCGTCACCCAGCGTGTAACCTTCCATTAGGTTCGCTTTAATGGTCACCGATTTCTGCTTGTTGTAGTGCGACAAACGAATCGATGAAGCCACTTCTTCAATGTGCGTCAGCGTATCAAGTGTAACCAGCTCACCAGACTGAGTTCGCATGTAGATTTGGCTTAGATCGTTCGCGTTGTTGAAGCTGTTTTCATCACCACGCAGATACACGTCGTACTCTTCACCACGGTCAACGAAGGTCGTTTCACTGCGGCCGCCAAGCATGATTTCTAACGTATCTGAAATGTCTGAAACGCTAACACCTAGCTCTGCTGCACGCTGCTTATCTACGGTTACCAATAGCTCTGGTGTTTTCTCAGAGTAATCGATGTCCGCACCTTCCATCATTGGAGAATCTTCAGCCGCTTGCTTTAAGAGCTCTGCCCACTTCTGAAGTTCAGAGTAATCAGAACCGCCAAGTACGAATTGAACAGGCTCACTTGAACCACCTTTGAAGCCCGGCATGAACGGGAATACACGCACATCTGGAATGCCGTTCAACGATTTACGAACTTCGTTCAACGCTTCTTGTGCGGTAACGTCACGCTCATCCCAGTCTTCTAGGATCATGATTACGAAGCCCGTTTGGTCACCCGCATTACCACCAAACGCTGGTGATTGAATACTGAATGACTTCAAGAAGCCCTGACCAAGCAATGGCATTAAGCGTTCTTCAACGATGTCCATGTTGGCAGACATACGGTTGTAACTGGTTGCATCGGCACCACGAACAAACGCAAATATAACACCACGGTCTTCTTGTGGCGTCAGTTGCGACGGCACTTGTTGCATCAAGCCATAACTACCGCCCATACACGCGATAATGATGATTGGAGCGGCCCAACGCCAGTTAAGAGCACGGCGCAATACCGCGCGGTATCCAGACTCAAGCTTGCCAAATACGCGCTCGACAAACAAATTGAAACGGTTTGGTTTAACGTTCGCTTTAAGGATCTTACTGCCTAGCACTGGCGTTAGCGTTAATGCGACTAGCGACGAGAAGATCACCGACATCGCAAGCAATACAGAAAACTCGGTAAACAATAGGCCAACCATGCCGTCCATGAACGAGATTGGTAGGAATACCATTACCAATACAAGCGTTGTTGCGATTACCGCGAAGCCTACTTCACGAGTACCTTTATAGGCCGCAAGCAGCGGTGACTCACCACGTTCAATATGGTGGAAAATGTTCTCAACCACCACGATCGCATCATCTACCACCAAACCAATCGACAGGATAAGTGCCATCAAGGTAATCAGGTTGATAGAGAAACCGAAGTAGTACGCGGCAATAAACGACGAGATCAGAGATACAGGTACGGTTACCGCTGGAATAAGTGTTGCACGTGCTTGACCAATAAAGATATAAAGCACAAGGATAACCAAGCCGCCCGTGATAAAGAGCGTGCTGTAAACCTCAGAGATTGAGCGGTCGATAAAGACAGTTGAGTCATAGTCGACAGCCAAACGAGTACCGTCTGGCAAGAACTTTTGAATTGCTTCGACTTCTTTATGGACTAAGTCAGCCACCTCAAGTGGGTTCGCATCTGACTGAGGCACGATACCCATACTTACGTTAACAACGCCGTCACTCTTAAAGGTCGAGTTCTCGTTTTCTGCGCCAATGTAAACATCCGCTACGTCTTTCAAGTAGATAGGTGTGTTATCAGAGGCACGTTTAACGACTAGATATTCGAAATCTTCCGCTTCAGTGTAAGAACGAGCAGTACGAACCGACATCACAATCGCATCGTTACGTACTTCACCACCTGGGCTTTCAATGTTCTCACTGTTCAGAGCAGAAGTGATGTCCGAGGTAGTAACGCCACGACCCGCCATCTGCGCAGGTTTCAGCTTCACGTACATTACTTTGTACAAGCCACCTGAGATATCCACCGAGCTCACGCCAGAAATCAAACTAAAGCGGTCAATCAACACACGTTCGGTGTAGTCGGTTAACTGCGTTCGGTCCATCTCCGTCGAACTTAAGTTGATGTAGACCGAAGCTTCACCACTACCATTGTTCTTATAAACAATTGGGTCGTCGGCTTCATCTGGCAATGAACGCTGCGCACGAGCTACAGCATCACGAACATCACTCACACCGGTATTGAGGTCGTAACCAAGCTCAAAAGTAATCGTGATACGCGACATACCGTTACGCGTTGTGGATTCGATCTCATCGATACCACTGATGCCGGATAACTGGTCTTCAAGGTTGGAGGTTATTTGGCTTTCAATGATGGTGGCAGACGCACCCTCATAACGAGTACTGATCGATACTACCGGGCTTTCAATATCTGGCATCTCACGAACCGCGAGCTTATTGAAAGAGACAATACCAAACACAACCAATAGTAGGCTCAATACGACGGCCGCTACTGGTCTCTTTACAGAAACATCAGATAACAACATTAGTTAGCGCCTTCTTGTGCTTTTTTATCACTTGCTGCATCAGCTGGGCGATTAACGGCAAGCTCTTGAACCAAGACGCCGTCACGCATGTTCACGATACCTTGCACCACGATCTTCTGGCCAATTTCGATGCCTTTGTCGATCACGACTTCGTTATCGATACGTGCCCCAAGGAAAACTTCTGTACGAGTTGCTTTATTATCTTCGTCGATAACATAAACGAAACGCTTCGTACCTGAATACTCAAGCGCTTGAACTGGAATGATTGGCGCTTCCACTGGTGGGAAGTCCATATCCGCCGCCACTAACATACCTGGCTTTAGATAATCATTATTGTTGTCGAAGTGGATTCGAACTCGAAGGTTCAAGGTTTCAGCGTTAATACGAGAATCAATGCCTACCACAGTACCAGTGAACTGAGTGTCGCCCCATGCGCTAGTGCGAGCCGTTACTTTCATACCTTTAGACAGTTTAGAAAGGTAGCGCTCCGGGATCTGCAGATCTAATTGCATTACCGATAGGTCATCTAAGGTCACGAGTTCAGTACCTGCTGTCACCATTTTACCGCGGCTAAAGTCGATAAAACCAACAGTGCCCGAGAATGGCGCGCTGATGTGAAGATCTTTCAGATTGGCATTTGCAGCAGCTAAACGAGCGTTGGCAATCTCTACGTTCGTTTTCTGAGCGTCAATTTCAGTTTGCGTGATCGCGTTACGTTTCACTAGGCGTTGAAATTCCGCTAGCTTACGTTGCTCGTCTTTTAGATAAGCTTGCGCTTCTGCAACTGCCGCTTTTGCTTTGTCATCGTCGAGTTGAACCAACATCTGCCCTTTAGTGACATCTTGATTGGCTTTAATGTTGATAGAGTCCACTCTGCCAGCCACTTCAGAAGTGATCATTACCGATTGCTCGGCTTCTAGCTTACCGACCAACGAAAGAGATTGGCTAACTTGGTGAATATCAACCTGCTCAGTAACAACAGTGACAGTGCTTGGGCCCATACGTTTAGCGAGTACGGCTGGAGACGCCATAAGAATAGACAAGCTAAGCAGGGTTAAAACAGATTTACGCTTCATAATAATGGTCTGCAAGTAAGTTTATACCAATCACAGTGAGTAAGTGGTCAGAAATAGCGTAGGGAAAAGGCTTGAGAACAAGGCAGCTCTTTTCAACAGATAGTTTCGATAAGTAGTTATTCTACAATCAAAATATCTGACGCTGTTCTCGAGCATTTTAGCAAGCTAGAATGACAAGTTACTTACTACGATAGGTATTATTATCTATAAATGAAATTAACCGTATTCTATCAACTGATGAATGCTGTAACGTCAAGAAGTGTAAATCTAGATTAAATTCCATTTACGTTTCTTGGCGAATTGCACAAACCAAACACAATGTAGAAAGCGAGTTACCTCAAGGTGTTACCTATCACTACGTAAACCTTAGTACAGATGTTCACTTCCCGAGCAATATGCGTACTTTTCGCCATCTTTGCCCAAAAAGGCAGCATTCAACACAAAACCATAAGAAAAACTCTTTACAGGTTTAACGTGTTTGCTATGATGCGCTCCGCACTTGAGAGATGCGTTGGGAAAAACATCTCTTTAGCCTATCCATTATGAGTTAGGAAAAACACCCTGGAGGGGTTCCCGAGTGGCCAAAGGGAGCAGACTGTAAATCTGCCGGCACTGCCTTCGATGGTTCGAATCCGTCTCCCTCCACCATATTCTTCTTACCTCTTTTAAGAGTTAAGAGAACAACC